>NZ_JBHYJH010000105.1:0-33778 GCF_042740445.1 Streptomyces sp. NPDC059003
GCAGGGGCTCGGGCTGGGGCTGCAGCCAACAAGGGGGGAAAGGGGCGCAGCCCCAGCCGAGCGCAGGGGCTCGGGCTGGGGCTGCAGGGAAGGGCGGGTGGGTGGGGGATTAATACCAACCGTTGGACTGCCAGTGGCTCCACGCACCGCACGGGCTGCCGTAGCGCTCGTTCATGTACTTGTGGCCCCACTCGATCTGCGTCTCGGGGTTGGTCTTCCAGTCGGCGCCGGCGGAGGCCATCTTGGAGCCGGGCAGGGCCTGGACCAGGCCGTACGCGCCGGAAGAGGCGTTGGTCGCCGTGATGTCCCAGCCACTCTCGTGGGAGACGATGCGGTCGAAGCACTGGAACTGCGCGGCGTCCGTGATCATCCGCTGAGCCACGGCCTTGGCGTCGCCACCGGCCGGGGCGGCCTGGGCGGGCGCGGCGGCGAAGACCATGCCGGCGGTGGCAGCGGCGACGACGCCACCGGTGAGGGCCTTCTTCGGGGTGGCGATGCGACGGAGGAGCGAGACGGACACAGAGGACCTTCCGGTGGGGAACAGGGCGGTCGCGGCACGCCGTGGTCACGCGGACCAGCGGGGAAATGCCTCGGCGCCGCGGCCCGTGAGGGCACGTCGGCGCCGTGCGACTCATCCAGAGAAGCAGGGCTGTTACGCCGCCGCAATGACCCCTCTTACTAGTGGCACTCGCACCCTGCCCGGAGGTCCCGTCTGTGATCTGGCTCTCAATCCGCAGGTCAGCGCGGTGATTGGCGTGTACGTGACATGGGATCGCGGCTACGACCCGGGATCGTAGAGGACCAAAGTCCTGTGGGGCGCCTCACCACGAACCCACCCCTCACATCACGGAACGCGCAAGATTGCTCACCGTTCCGGCGCCCGGAATGTGACGGGCGCCTCGAACGCGGCCCGCCGCGTGGCCCGGCGCAGCGCCTTCAGGACGGACGGGCCGAGCGCCAGGCTCAGGACCACCGTGAGCACCGCCCGCGGCAGGTCCCAGCCGAGGGACGTGGCCAGGCAGTACGCGATGAAGCGGCCCAGGTTGTCGCCGACCGCGTCGCCCGGCACGAAGGAGACGCCGGTGGCCAGGCCCGCGACGTAGGGCCAGCCCTGGAGGTTCATCACGGTGCCGTAGAGCACGGACGAGACCGCCCCGTACCCGCCGAGCAGGGCCAGCTCGCGGCGGCCGCGGACGATGTCCGCGCCCGGCAGCAGGCCCGCGCCCATGCACACCCACCCCATCGCCAGCATCTGGAACGGCATCCACGGCCCCACACCGCCCGTGAGCAGCGCGGACGCGAACATCGACACCGCCCCCAGGACGAAACCGAAGCCGGGGCCGAGCACCCGGCCGCTCAGGACCATCAGGAAGAACATCGGCTCGATGCCCGCCGTGCCCGCGCTCAGCGGCCGGAGCGCCGCCCCGGCCGCGGCGAGCACCCCGAGCATCGCGATCGCCTTCGCGTCGGCCCCGGAGTCCGAGATCGTCGCCACGACCACCCCGAGCAGCAGGGGGAGCAGCGCGGCGAACAGCCATGGGGCGTCTTGCGCGTGCGCGCTCAGACCGGAGTCGGCCCCCGCGAACAGGGGCCAGCCGAACGCGACCACGCCTACGGCGCTGACCAGCGCGAGCGCGGCGACGGACCGGCGTCCCAGGCGGATGGGGCGCGTCTGCCGGGTCCCCTGCGGGGCGCTCTGGCTCACCGGTCGTCCTCCAGGGCATCCCGTACCTGCGTCACCGTCAGCCACTTCTGCGGCGCCAGGACCTTCGTGACCTGGGGTGCGAAGGACGGGGACGACACGACGACGTCCGCCGTCGGGCCGTCCGCGACCACCTCGCCCTCCGCGAGGATCACCACCCGGTGGGCCAGCTCCGCCGCCAGTTCCACGTCGTGCGTGGCGAGCACGATGGCGTGCCCTTCGGCGGCCAGGCCGCGCAGGATCGTGACGAGACGGGCCTTGGCCGCGTAGTCGAGGCCGCGGGTCGGCTCGTCGAGGAGGAGCAGCGGCGGCCGCGCCGTGAGGACGATCGCCAGGGCGAGCGCCAGGCGCTGGCCCTCGGACAGGTCACGGGGGTGCGTGTCGTCCGCGATGCCGGGCAGCAGGTCCGCGACCAGGGCCGCGCAGGTGCCCGCCGCCGCGTCCGCGTCGCGGTCGGCGGCCGCGCACTCGGCGGCCACCGTGTCCGCGTACAGCAGGTCGCGCGGCTCCTGCGGTACGAGGCCGACGCGCCGGATGAGCTCGCGCGGCGTCGTGCGGTGCGGGGTCGCGCCGCCGACCCGGACCGTTCCCGCGGTGGGCGGGAGCAGGCCGACGAGGGCGGACAGGAGCGTGGACTTGCCCGCGCCGTTGCGGCCCATGAGGGCGATGGTCTCGCCGGGCGACACGGTGAGGTCGACGCGCCGCAGCGCCTCGACGTGACCGCGGCGGACGGCGAGACGCTCGACCCGGGCGGCCTCGTGGGCGGGGCCTGTCTCCTCCCGTCCCTTCTTGGTCATACGTCGCCACAGGGGCGCCCGCGCGGGTGCGGGGGCGGGGGCTGCCGCCCCGCCCCACTCCGGTGGTGTCACGTCGGCGAGCCGCTCACGCAGCCCCGCGGCCTTGCGGCGAGCGTCCCGCACGGTCAGCGGCAGCGGCGTCAGTCCCGCGAGCCTGCCCAGGGCCACCACCGGCGGGCACACCGGCGACACCGCCATCACCTCGGCCGGGTCACCGAGCACCGGCGCCTCGCCCGGACCCGGCAGGAGCAGCACCTGGTCCGCGTACTGCACGACCCGCTCCAGGCGGTGCTCGGCCATCAGGACCGTCGTGCCCAGGTCGTGGACCAGGCGCTGGAGCACGGCGAGGACCTCCTCGGCCGCCGCGGGGTCAAGGGCGCTGGTCGGCTCGTCGAGGACCAGGACGCGGGGGTGCGGGGTGAGGACGGAGCCGATGGCCACGCGCTGCTGCTGGCCGCCGGAGAGGGTGGCGATGGGGCGGTCGCGCAGGTCCGCGAGGCCGAGGAGGTCGAGGGTCTCCTCGACGCGGCGGCGCATCACGTCGGGCGCGAGGCCCAGGGACTCCATGCCGTACGCCAGCTCGTCCTCGACGGTGTCCGTCACGAAGTGCGCGAGCGGGTCCTGGCCGACGGTGCCGACGACGTCGGCGAGCTCGCGGGGCTTGTGGGTGCGGGTGTCGCGGCCCGCGACGGTCACGCGGCCGTGCAGGGTGCCGCCCGTGAAGTGCGGCACGAGCCCGCTGACGGTGCCGAGCAGCGTCGACTTGCCGACCCCGGACGGGCCGACGAGCAGCACCAGCTCGCCCTCGGGCACGGCCAGGTCGACGCCCCGCACGGTGGGGCCCGCGGTGCCCTCGTACCGTACGGAGACGTCCTCGAACCGGATCATGGTCATGAGGTCCGCTCCTTGGAGGTGCGTGCGTCGCGGGCGCGGGCGGGGCCGCGCACGGGGGCTTCGGCGGGCGGGGGCACCGGCGCGACGAACGCCGGGAGGAGGCCGATCAGGGCCGCCGCGGCGGGCCACAGCGGCAGCGTCGGCGCGATCAGGGGGACGACTCCGGGGTGCAGGGCCGTCGGGTCGTACGAGTTCGCCGCGATCGTCAGGGCCGCGACGGCGGCGCCGGACCCGGAGACGAGCCAGGCGCGGGCGCCCCACGCGTCGGGCCGGTAGCGGGTGCGCACCGAGCGGCGCCCGCCGAGCCACAGCCCGCCGAGCGCGGCGGCGAGGCCCACGGCGAGCACGGGCAGGCCGTACGTCATGCCGTCCGCGGTGAGCAGGCCGTACGTGCCCGCGCACACCCCCATGAGCCCGCCGAGCGTCAGGACCGCCGTCGTCCTGCGCACCCGCGCGGGCACGGCGGCACTGCGGCCGAAGCCGCGCGCGTCCATCGCCGCGGCCAGCGCGACGGAGCGCTCCAGGGCGCCCTCCAGGACGGGAAGCCCCACCTGGAGCAGCCCCCGCACCCCCTTGTCGGGGCGCCCGCGCAGGCGCCGCGCCGCCCGCAGCCGCTGCACGTCGCCGATCAGGTTCGGCGCGAACGTCATCGCCACGACGACGGCGACCCCGGCTTCGTACAGCGCGCCAGGAAGGGACTTGAGGAGCCGCGTCGGGCTCGCGAGGGCGTTCGCGGCGCCGACGCAGATCAGCAGACCGGCAAGGCGCACCCCGTCGTACAGCGCGAACAGCACGCCCTCCGCGGTGACTCGGCCGCCGATCCGCACGCCCTGCGCCCACTCGGGCAGCGGCACCTCCGGCAGCGTCACGATGACGTGCGTCCCGGGGATCGGCGAGCCGAGCGCCACCGCGAACACGAGCCGGATGCCGATGACGACCAGGGCGATCTTCACGAACGCCCCGTACGAGCGGGCCCACGGCGCCGAGGTGCGCCGGGCCGCGACCACATAGCCGGCGACGCCGATGAGCAGCCCGATCAGGAGGGGGTTGGTGGTGCGGGACGCGGCCGTGGCGAGGCCGAGCGCCCACAGCCACCAGGCGCCCGGGTGCAGCGCGTTGGAGCGGTGCGCCTCGGGGGCGAGGCGGCCGCGCGGGGCGCCCGGGGTACGGCCGGTCATGGTGCCCGTCCGCCTCATGCGCGGCGGCGTCGGGCCTGCCAGACCCCGGCGGCGCCGAGCACGGCGACAGCGGCGACACCGGCGATCAGGCCGACGGACGGCCCGCCGTCGCCGCCGTCGTCCCCGTCGCCCTTGTCGCCCGCGGCGATCTGCTCGCCGCACCCCTTCTTCGGGTAGTCGGAGATGGCGCACAGCAGCGCGTTGTTGTCGTAGCGCAGCGGCTCGGCGACGGCGGCGAGCGCGTCGGCACTGGAGCCGCCGTCGTCGACGCGGGCGCAGGCGGTACGCGGCTTCGGCGGCGTCGCACCGCCCGGCGCGTCGCCCTTCGTGCCGAAGTCGACGACGACCGCGACGCGCTTCTTCCCGTCCTTGGCGGGGGTGTCCGCGCAGATCGCGTCGAAGTCGGCGGCGCCGCGCGGCTTCTTGGCGCTCTTGGAGTCCGCGGACACGGCGAACCGGAAGCCCACCACGTCCCCGTCGTCGGGCCGCGCGATCGAGGGCCCCTGCGTGGCGTACACCCACGCGCCGTCCTTGCCCTGCTGCCAGAACGACCAGTAGCGGTAGTCGGCGGCGTGGGCGGGGGCGGCGATGAGGACGGTGAGGACGGCGACGAGGGCGGCGAGGAGCATGCCCGGAAGGTGGTGCGTCCGCCCGCTCCTGGCCGCACCCACGCCCGCGCCCGCCTCGGCAGGGGGCGCCGGGCGGGTGGGTGGGAGGACGACGGCACCGCCGTCGGCGGCCACCGCGCGGCGGTGCCCCGGCGCACCGGCGGCGGGCCCAGGGGCCAGACCTGTCACAGCTGGGTCTTCTTGTTGCGGCCGCTCAGCAGGAAGCCGATGCCCACGCCCGCCACCAGGCCGACGCCGACGATCCACCAGACGCTGACGCCGCCGTCGTCGTCGTCCTTCTTCTTCTCGTCCTTCGCGGCCTCGGTCGCCTGCGGGGCCGGGCCGGTCGCGTTGAGCTGCTTGACGAGGTCCGTGCCGCCGAAGTCGCGCGGGTCGAGGCCCGCGGCGTGGGCGGCGAGGATCAGCTGGGAGTAGGCGGCGGGGCCGCTCTGCTTGGCCCAGGCGGCGGAGTTCTCGCTCAGCCACACGGCGGACTTCTTCGCCTGCTTCGACTGGCCCGCGGCGGCGAGCGCGACAACCGCGTCGGCCGTGTTGCCGACGTCGGGCTTGTCCTCGGAGCCCGGCATGGACGAGGTCAGGTGCCCGGACTCGGCGAGCTGCTTCAGGAGGTAGCCGGTGCCGTTGGCCGCGGCCTGCCCGGCGGAGTCCGCCGGGGCGCACTTCGGCGCGGATCCGGTCTTCTTGGGCGGGTCGACCAGCATGCCCTTGCCGAGGCCGCCGAGCACACCGGCCGCCGTCGCGTCGGCGTTCGGCGTGAGCGTGCCGGACTTGGCGTCGGCGAGGCCGAACGCGCCGCCGTTCTCGCCGCAGTCCAGGGCGAGCTTCGTCAGCGCGTCGTACGGGCTCTTGCCCTGCTGGGACTTCACGGCGGCCGGCTTCTCGCCCGCGGCGGCGAGCGCGCCGACGACGATGCCGGTGGAGTTGGCGTCGCTCGGCAGGCCCGGGTTGTAGCCCCAGCCGCCGTCCTGGTTCTGCACGGACTTCAGCCAGGCCACGCCCTTGTCGACGGTGCCGCGCTCGCCGCCGAGCGCGGCGAGGGCCTGCACGGCCGCGGCCGTCGAGTTGCTGTCGACGGGCGTCTTGGAGCCGCACGGCTCGCTCGCGTCGGCGCGGTACGCCGCGAAGCCGCCGCTCGTGCACTGCTGGCCGGTGAGCCAGTCCACGGCCTTCCCCGCGGGCCTGACCCCCGCCGAGTCCTGCGCGAGCAGCGCGTACGACTGCCGGAACACGCCGTCGAACTTGGGGTCGGCCGTGCCGTACAGACCGGACGGGAGCGCGGCCGAGGGCGACGGCTTCGCGTCGGCGGCCTGGGCGGCCGGGGCCGCGGCCGCGCCGAGGGCGACGGCGGCGGCCAGGGCAGCTGCGCTGCGGCGTACGTTCATGATGCGGCGGGTGCCTCTCCCTGCGGGGGGCCGGGCAGCACGGCACGGAAGGGGCACCGGGCGGCTCCGGCTCCGTGAACCTCGACGGTGCCGGCCATCGGTACGGTCCCGATGACGCGAGCCGGTCACGCGGCGCACGAGGTGTTCCGGCTGTGCCCAAGAAGTGGCTTCACGGAGTGGGGCCTCCCCTGCTCGGGCGAAGCCGAGAGCCCGGGGAAGGGTCAGCGCCGGATTCGCACCGGCTTCCCCTCGTACGTACGTGATACGACCCGCACACTCTACCGGCCCGTACCCCGCCCGCCCGTGCGAGGCGTGGCCAGGGCGCGGTCTGGTGCGGTGGCCTGGGCGGGCGTAGCTTGGCGGGGGCCTCGGGGCGCGGCTGTTTGAGGGGAGCCCACGCATGGCAGGCACGAATCCCGTACGTCCCGTACGCAACGACGACCAAGCCGCCCGCACCTACCTCGTCACCGGCGCCGCGTCCGGCATCGGCAGGGCCACCGTCCAGTACCTGGCCGCACGCGGCCACCGGGTCATCGGCGCGGACCTGAAGGACACCGACATCACCGCGGACCTGGCGACGTGCGAGGGCCGGGCGCTGCTCGCCGAGGCGGCCGGGGACCTGGGCGGAGGGCGCCTCGACGCGGTGGTCGCGTGCGCCGGGGTCGCCGACTTCGCGCCCCTGACCGTGCGGGTGAACGGCTTCGGGGCGATCGCGACGCTCGCGGGCCTGCGCCCGCTGCTGGCCGCGGGCCGCGATCCGCGTGCCGTCGCCGTCTCGTCCGTCGCCGCCGCGCACGAGACCGACCCGGCGATCGTCGCCGCGGTGCTCGCCGACGACGAGGACGCGGCCGTCGCGGCGGCGCAGGCCGCCGTCGACCGGGGGGAGGGGTGGCTCGTCTACACCTCCGCCAAGCGCGCGCTGACCCGCTGGATCCGCCGGGTCTGCGGCGGCGTCGAGTGGGCGGGCGCGGGCATCGCGCTCAACGCCATCGGGCCCGGCGTCATCCGCACCCCGCTGACGCGCGCCATGCTGGAGGACCCCGAGATGCGCGCGAAGGCCGACGCCGCCGTGCCGATGCCGCTGCACGGCTACGCCGACCCCGAGCAGGTGGCCCCGCTCATCGCCTTCCTGACGTCACCGGAGAACACGCACGTCACGGGCCAGGTCGTCTTCATCGACGGGGGAGCGGACGCGCTGGTGCGGGGCGACGAGGCCTGGTGATCCACGTCCGCGGGCACGGACGCACCGGACCTCACACCGCCACGTACGTCACCGGGTCGCTCCCGGCCACGGCCTCCGCGTGCCCCAGCTTGACCAGCCTGCGCACATGGGCCTCGGCCTCGGACACGGCGATGGTGCGCGAGCCGTAGGGGATGTCGGCCCAGGGCCTGTTCCACTCCATGCGCTCGGCGAGCTGCCAGGGCGTGCGGGGCTCGGCGAGCAGGGCGCGCAGGTCGGCCAGGCGCTGTTGGTGGTGGGCGAGGAGTTCCCGTACGCGGCCGTGGGCGTGCGGGAACGCGTGCTGGTGGGCGGGGAGGACCTCGGCGGCACCGAGCCGCCCGACCCGCTCCAGAGAGTCGAGATAGTCGCCGAGGGGGTCGGTGACGGTGGCGTCTTCGGGGTCTTCGTAGAGCCCGATGTGCGGGGTGATGCCGGGCAGCAGATGGTCGCCTGAGAACAGCCGCCCGTGGCCCGGGAGTCGGGCGGGGTGGTCCTCCTCCAGGTGCAGGCAGACGTGGCCGGGGGTGTGCCCGGGGGTCCAGATCGCGCGGAGCCTGCGGCCGGGCAGGTCGAGGAGTTCACCGGGCGCGATGGGGCGGTCGGGCAGGGCGGGGGCCGGCAGGCGCGGGGTGCCATGAACGCCGCCCGCGTCGCGGGCGGCGAGCAGCGGGGCCACGTGGGCGGCGGGGGCACCGGCGGCGGTGAGCTTCGCCGCCATGTAGCCGTACCAGCGGGCGGGCGGGTAGGAGCGGGTGCGCCGCACGACGTGCGCGTCCGCGTCGTGCATCGCGATCCAGGCCCCGGATGCCTCCCGCACCCTGGCCGACAGGCCGTGGTGGTCGGGGTGGTGATGCGTGATCAGAACGCCGTGTACGTCGCCGACCTCGGCCCCGCAGTCGGCGAGCCCGGCGACCAGGGCGTCCCAGGACGCCGGGTCGTCCCAGCCCGTGTCGATCAGGACGGGGCCGCGGTCGGTGTCCAGGAGGTGCACGAGCGTATGGCCGAGGGGGTTGTCCGGAATCGGGACGGCGACGCTCCACACGCCACCGCCGTGGTCGGTCACCTGCCGCATGCGCGGCCCCCGCTCTCTCGGCAGCACGGCCGTTGCCCACTATAACTAGAACTGGTATCAGTTCTGAAACAGCGTCAGAAACTGTCCCGCAGGAGGCGGTCGGCCATGACGGAGCTCGTGGAACACGGACAGCTGTTCATCGGCGGGGAGTGGACCGATCCTTCCCCAAGCTCTCGGCTGCGCTCGAGCAGGGGAGGCCCCATAGGCGCGGACGTCATCGACGTCGTGTCGCCGCACACCGGCGAGGTCTTCGCGCGGGTCCCGCACGCGTCGCCCGCGGACGTGGACCGGGCCGTCGCCGCCGCGCGCAGGGCGTTCGACGAGGGGCCCTGGCCGCGCATGACGCTCGACGAACGCGTCGCGGTCGTCACGAGGATCAAGGACGGCTTCGCGCTGCGCCACGAGGAGATCGCCCGCGTCATCAGCTCCGAGAACGGCACCCCCTACACCGCGTCCGTGATGATGCAGGCCCTGGCCGCGATGATGGTGTGGGACGCGGCGATCACGACGGCCCGCTCCTTCCGCTACGAGGAGGCGCGCGACGGAGTGCTCGGCAGGATCCTGGTCCGGCGCGAGCCCGTCGGCGTCGTCGCGGCCGTGGTGCCGTGGAACGTCCCGCAGTTCACCGCCGCGGCCAAGCTCGCGCCCGCGCTGCTCGCGGGCTGCCCGGTGATTCTGAAGACCTCGCCGGAGACACCGCTCGACGCGTACATCCTGGCCGAGCTCGCCGTCGAAGCGGGGCTGCCGGAGGGGGTGCTGTCGATCGTCTCCGCGGACCGGGAGGTGAGCGAGTACCTGGTGGGGCACCCGGGCGTCGACAAGGTGTCGTTCACCGGGTCCGTCGCGGCGGGCAAGCGCGTGATGGAGGTGTGTTCCCGCCGGCTGACCCGCGTGACCCTGGAGTTGGGGGGAAAGTCGGCGGCGGTGATACTGCCGGACGCCGACGCGGCGATCGCGGTGGCCGGAATCGCGCCCTTCGCGTGGATGATCAACGGGCAGGCGTGCGTGGCGCAGACCCGGATCCTGGTGCCGCGCTCCCGCTACGACGAGTTCGCCGAGGCCTTCGCGGCCGCCGCGAACGCGCTGAAGGTCGGCGACCCCATGGACCCGGCCACCGAGGTCGGGCCGCTCGTGGCCAGGCGGCAGCAGCAGCGCTCGCTCGACTACATACGCGTCGGGCAGGAGGAGGGCGCCAAGGTCCTCGCGGGCGGCGGCCGCCCCGCCGGGCTCGACCGGGGCTGGTACGTGGAGCCGACGCTCCTCGGCGACGTCGACAACTCCATGCGCGTCGCCCGCGAGGAGATCTTCGGCCCGGTCATCTGCCTGCTGCCGTACGGCGACGAGGACGAGGCCGTGCGGATCGCCAACGACTCCGATTACGGGCTCAGCGGCAGCGTCTGGACCCGGGACGTCGAGCGCGGCGTCGACGTGGCGCGCCGGGTGCGGACCGGCACGTACTCCGTGAACACCTTCAGCATCGACATGCTCGGCCCCTTCGGCGGGTACAAGAACTCCGGAATCGGGCGGGAGTTCGGGCCCGAGGGGTACGGTGAGTACTTCGAACACAAGATGATCCACCTGCCGGCCGGGTACGAGCCCGCAGGGGACGGCGAAGGGACGGGGGCCTGATGGGGGATCGCTGGCGCGTGGAGGTCGACCGGTCCGTGTGTATCGGTTCCGGGATGTGTGTGAGCACGGTGCCGGGCGCCTTCGCGCTCGACGCCGCCCGCCAGTCGCATGCGACGGAGCCCGAGATCGACGCGGCCGACGAGGTCATGGAGGCGGCGGAGGGCTGCCCCGTCGAGGCGATCACGATCGCTCTGGCCGGCAGCGGCGAAGTGGTGTTCCCGCCGGAGGACTGAGAGGACCGGGCCGACTCGCTTGAGGCTCGCTTACGACTCGCTTGAGGCGCGCTCGAACCGTGATGTGTTCGAACGGGACTTTACGCATGAGTTCCGCATGCCCTTCCGGTGACGGCTGTGACTGTCCGGTCACGCTGAGCCATGGGAATCTCCTTCGGGATGCCGAGGGAGGGGAAGGGTCCGGAAGGCAGCCCGGGAGCCGCAGTGAGGGTGGGCGCCGGTCCGCGGGGACGGGGCCGCTGAGGGGGAGGCCTCCGTACGGAGGACCGGACCGGCGCCCGCCAGGTCCTACACCCAGCCCTCGCCCTGGGAGATCCGGATCGCGTCGACCTTGTTCCGCGCGCCGGTCTTCCGGGTGATCGCGGCCATGTAGTTGCGCACGGTCCCGTTCGTCAGATGGAGCCGGTGGGCGATCTCCGCCACCGACGCGCCACCGGCGGCCAGGGTCAGCACGCTCAACTCCCGCTGGGTGAGCGGAATCTGAGCGGCCTTCAGGAATCCGAAGCCCAGCGAGTCGTCGACGTACCGCGCTCCGGCCGCCACCTGCCTGATGCCGGTGAGCAGCTGTTCGGGCGCGCTCGCCTTGTCGACGAAGCCGAGCGCGCCCGCGTCGGTGGCGCGGCGCAGCAGTCCGGGCCGGTGCGCGGAGGCGAGGACGAGCAGCGGAACGCGCGGCGCGGAGCCGTTGGCCTGATCGGCCGGTCCCGTGGGGTCGGCCGGATCGGCCGGGGCCCACAGTTCGCCGAGCGGGGCGAGCGCGCGGTCGTGCTCGCCGTCGAGGTCGGCCACGCACAGGTCGGGCCGCACCGCGCCCAGACGGCGCCGCGCGGCCGCCCACGGCGTGTGGAAGACCTCCAAGTCGGGCTCGCGGGCGAGTCGTTCCGCCAGCGCCGACCGCAGCAGGCGGGCGTCGTGCACGAGAAGTACGCGGATCACGTCTGTGCCCCTCCCGGCCCCGTGTCCTCCAATTCCCCGCTGTGCCGTACAGGTACCCGTTCTAGCGGCGCCCCGGCGCCATGGACGCGGGAGAACTGGCCAAGGGGATGTCCAGGGGGCGCGTATGGCACCGGCATGTGCGCCCCCTGTGCGACAGGTGCCGCTCCTTGATTCCGGTTACTCCGCGATTCCGGTTACTCCGCCTCGGGTGCCGTCAGGTCGATCAGGCGGCACACCATCTCGATGTCGATCTTCACCTGGGCGATGGAGGCCCGGCCCGACAGCCAGGTGATCAGGGCCGAGTGCCAGGTGTGCTCGATCACGCGCACCGCGGAGAGCTGGGCGGCCGTCGGCTGTCCGTCCAGGCCCATGGCGTCCAGGACGATCGCCGTGGTGAGCCGCGAGACCGTGTCCACCTCGGGGCTCACGGACCGGTCGGCGAAGGTGAGGGCGCGGACCATGGCGTCGGCGAGGTGCGGCTCGCGCTGCAGCGCGCGGAAGGCCCGCATCAGCGTCTCGGCGACCCGCTCGGCGGGGGTCTCGCCGGCGGGCGGACGCTTGCGCAGCGTCGTGTGCATGTGCTGGAGCTGGTCCTGCATCGTCGCGACGAGCAGATGCACCTTGGAGGGGAAGTAGCGGTAGAGCGTGCCGAGCGCGACGCTCGACGACTCGGCGACCTCGCGCATCTGCACCGCGTCGAAGCCGCCGCGGCTGGCCAGCTGGGCGCTCGCGTGCAGGATGCGGCGGCGGCGCGCCTCCTGGCGCTCGGTGAGCGGCGCCGACTCCGCGCTTCCCGCCCGCGCCCCGGCCACGCTCCCCGCCCGCGCTCCGGCCGTCTTCGCGTCAGCTGTCATAGTTCCGTCGCCCCGCCAGTCCCGTCGCCCGCCAGTCCCGTCAGCCTGTCGGGCCCGTCCCGTCCGGCCCGTTCCAGGGGCCCGGGAGGTCCCGGGCCCGCCCCAAAGATCCCACAGTTCCGCGCTCGTGGTCCCGCCCGTGTCCACGGTGGCCGCCGTGGCGCGAATCACCTGATCCGGGCCTTCCGGCGCGCCTACCTGCCGGTAGATTCAAAGCTCCTTGAGCGATCAAGTCTGAAACTTGTTCTAGATTACCGTCCCGGCGTAATCTCGCGGACAACCGCAGGCAGAAGGGGGCCGAGAGTGACCGCTGAGGCCAGGGAGGCGGGCCTCCCGCCGAGGTCGGCCGCCGACGGGGGCCGACCGCTGCGCATCGCGCTCCTGACGTACAAGGGGAACCCGTTCTGCGGCGGCCAGGGCGTCTACGTACGCCACCTCTCCCGCGAACTCGTGCGGCTCGGCCACCGCGTGGAGGTCATCGGCGCGCAGCCGTACCCCGTGCTCGACGAGGGCGAGGGCCTCGAAGGCCTCAGCCTGACCGAGCTGCCGAGCCTGGACCTCTACCGCCAGCCGGATCCTTTCCGCACCCCGAAGCGCGACGAGTACCGCGACTGGGTCGACGCGCTCGAAGTGGGCACGATGTGGACCGGCGGCTTCCCCGAGCCGGTCACCTTCAGCCTGCGCGCCCGCCGTCATCTGCGCGCCCGGCGCGGCGCCTTCGACGTCGTGCACGACAACCAGACGCTCGGCTACGGCCTGCTCGGCGACCTCGGCGCCCCGCTGGTCACCACCATCCACCACCCGATCACGGTCGACCGCCGCCTGGAGCTCGAGGCCGCCGAGGACTGGAAGCGCCGCGCGTCCGTGCGCCGTTGGTACGCGTTCACGCGCATGCAGAAGCGCGTCGCGCGCCGGCTGCCGTCCGTCGTGACCGTCTCCGGCACGTCGCGTCAGGAGATCGTCGACGACCTCGGCGTACGCCCCGACCGGATCAAGGTCGTCCACATCGGCGCCGACACGGACCTGTTCTCGCCGGACCCGTCCGTGGCCGAGGTCGCGGGGCGGATCGTCACCACCTCCAGTGCCGACGTTCCGCTCAAGGGCCTGGTGTACCTCATCGAGGCGCTCGCGAAGGTCCGTACGGAACATCCCTCCGCGCACCTCGTGGTCGTCGGCAAGCGTGCCGAGGACGGCCCGGTCGCGGCGGCCATCGAGCGGTACGGCCTCGAGGGCGCCGTCGACTTCGTCAAGGGCATCACGGACGCCGAGCTCGTCGACCTGGTGCGCTCCGCGCAGATCGCCTGCGTCCCTTCCCTGTACGAGGGCTTCTCACTGCCCGCGGCGGAGGCCATGGCGACGGGGACGCCGCTCGTGGCCACGACCGGCGGTGCCATTCCGGAGGTCGCCGGCGCCGACGGGGAGACCTGTCTGGCGGTGCCGCCCGGCGACGCGGGGGCGTTGGCCGCCGGCCTGGTGCGGTTGCTCGGTGACCCTGCCCTGCGGGCGCGGCTCGGCGCGGCCGGGCGTGAGCGGGTGCTGAGCCGTTTCACGTGGGCGGAAGCCGCGAAGGGGACCGTGGCGGAGTACCGGCGGGCCATCGCCCGCTCCGCGGGCCCCGCTTCCCGGCGCTCCGCGCCGACCCCCTCCCCGCGCACCACGCAGGCGAGCACCAGCCGCTCCGCGGCCCCGAGCACCGACCGCTCCGCGGCCCCGAGCCCCAGCCGCTCCGCGGCCCACGAATCCGGCCGCTCCGCGGCCAACGAAACTCCCGTCCCCGAGACGTCGGCCCTCAAGGCGAACGTCCCCGAGACATCGGCCCGCAAGACGAACGGCCCCGAGACATCCACCGAAGTTGCTGGCCCCCACCGCGAAAGCAGGACCCCGTGCTGACCGTCGACTTCACCCGCTTCCCGCTCGCCGCGGGTGACCGTGTCCTCGATCTCGGGTGCGGCGCGGGCCGCCACGCCTTCGAGTGCTACCGGCGCGGCGCGCAGGTGGTCGCGCTCGACCAGAACGGCGAGGAGATCCGCGAGGTCGCCAAGTGGTTCGCGGCGATGAAGGAGGCGGGCGAGGCCCCGGCGGGCGCGACGGCCACGGCGATGGAGGGCGACGCGCTCAACCTGCCCTTCCCCGACGAGTCGTTCGACGTCGTGATCATCTCCGAGGTGATGGAGCACATCCCCGACGACAAGGGCGTGCTCGCCGAGATGGTCCGCGTCCTCAAGCCGGGCGGCCGGATAGCCGTCACCGTCCCGCGCTACGGCCCCGAGAAGGTCTGCTGGACCCTGAGTGACGCGTACCACGAGGTCGAGGGCGGTCACATCCGCATCTACAAGGCGGACGAACTCCTGGAGAAGATGCGCGAGTCGGGCCTGAAGCCGTACGGCACGCACCACGCGCACGCGCTGCACTCCCCGTACTGGTGGCTGAAGTGCGCGTTCGGCGTCGACAACGACAAGGCGCTGCCCGTGCGCGCGTACCACAAGCTCCTGGTCTGGGACATCATGAAGAAGCCGCTGGCGACGAAGGTCGCCGAGCAGGCGCTCAACCCGCTGATCGGCAAGAGCTTCGTGGCGTACGCCACCAAGCCGCACCTGCCCCGCACGGCCGCCTCCGCCGACGCCGACCCGAAGGCCGGGGCGTGACGATCCCCGAACGCACCGAACACCTGGTCCTGCCCGGCGTCCTGACGGCGGATCAGGCCGCGCGGACCGTCCACGGGATCCTCGGCGTCCAGCGCGCCGACGGCGCCATCCCGTGGTTCCGCGGCCACCACCTGGACCCGTGGGACCACACGGAGGCCGCCATGGCCCTGGACGCGGCGGGCGAGCACGCGGCCGCGGACCGCGCCTACGCGTGGCTGGCCCGGCACCAGAACCAGGACGGCTCCTGGTACGCGGCGTACGCCGACGGCGACGCGGACGCCGTCACGGACCGCGGCCGCGAGACCAACTTCTGCGCGTACGTGGCCGTGGGCGTCTGGCACCACTACCTGTCGACGGGCGACGAGGCCTTCCTCGACCGCATGTGGCCGGTGGTCGTGGCGGCCGTCGAGTTCGTCCTCGGCCTCCAGCAGCCCGGCGGCCAGATCGGCTGGAAGCGCGAGGCGGACGGCGCGCCCGTCACGGACGCGCTCCTGACCGGCTCCTCCTCCATCCACCAGGCGCTGCGCTGCGCCCTCGCGATCGCCGAGCACCGCGAGGACCCGCAGCCCGACTGGGAGCTGGCGACCGGCGCGCTCGCCCACGCGATACGCCGCCACCCCGAGCGCTTCCTGGACAAGGACCGCTACTCGATGGACTGGTACTACCCGGTCCTCGGCGGCGCCCTGTCCGGCCCCGAGGCCAAGTCCCGCATCGAGGAGGGCTGGGACCGCTTCGTGGTCCCCGACCTGGGCGTGCGCTGCGTGGTCCCCAACCCCTGGGTCACCGGCGGCGAGAGCGCCGAACTCGCCCTGACCCTCTGGGCGGTGGGCGAGTCCGACCGTGCCGTGGAGATCCTCAGGTCCATCCAGCACCTGCGCGACGAGCGGACGGGCCTGTACTGGACGGGGTACGTGTTCGACGACGCGGCGGTCTGGCCCGTCGAGCAGACCACCTGGACCGCGGGCTCGGTGCTGCTCGCGGTGGCGGCGCTCGGCGGGGACGAGGCGACGTGCCGTGTGTTCTCGGGCGAGGACCTGCCGACGGGCCTGGCTCCGGACTGCTGCGCATAACGGTGGGGCCGTGCCCCGAAGGGGCGCGGGGCGTGACGTCATGCGGCTCCGCCGCGGGGCGCGACCAG
Organism: Streptomyces sp. NPDC059003; assembly: GCF_042740445.1. Lineage (NCBI taxonomy): Bacteria > Bacillati > Actinomycetota > Actinomycetes > Kitasatosporales > Streptomycetaceae > Streptomyces > Streptomyces sp. NPDC059003. The sequence goes on from NZ_JBHYJH010000105.1 coordinate 16,312, forward strand.
CCACGACGCACCCGCAGGTTGGCTGCAGGACTTCCAGCGGAGCGCCTAGTACCGGCGCAGCCGTCCGGCGATGAGGTGCCCGGCGACGAGATAGACGATCGCGGCGAGCCCGTACCCGGCGATGACCCGGGCCCACCGCTCGTCGAACGTGAACAGGTCGTGCGACCAGCCCGCGAGCCACCGCGCGGCGTCGTGCACGACCTGGACGAGGTCGTTGGCGCGGTTGGCGTCGAGCAGGTCCATCAGGATCCACAGGACGAGGATGACGGCGAGCACGTCGGCGATCAGGGCGACGGCTTTGGCGGCTTCGTTGGTGCGGTGGGTGTGTGCGGGGGACATGAGGGGCGGGTACCGGGCCGCCGCTGGCCGAAACCCGCGGGGCACCCGTACGGGCCCACTGGAGTGGCGGACCTCCGGAGGCGGGGTGAGGCTGGGCGCCGGGGGCCGTCCGCACCCTGCCCGGAACCCCGCCCGGAGGCCACCGTGTCCCGCTCCCTGTACCGCGCCGTCGTCCCCCTCCTCCTGTGCTGCGCCCTCCTCGCGGGCGCGACGGCCTGCGGCGGCGACGACAAGGACGCGGCGGTGCCCAGCGGCACGAGCTCCGCCGATCGCCAGAAGTTCGCGAAGACCCGCTTCGTGACGAACGCGGGCCTCGCCGCCGGGGCGACGTACCAGTGGATCGTGAAGCCGTACCGGGACGGCAGGTTCAGGTCCGGCGCCGACGGCCGCAGGTTCGCCCTGATCAAGGCGGGCCTGGCCGGGGCGTTCACGTACAACCGCCTGAAGGCCGCCCTCCGCAACGCGCAGGGCAGCCCGACGCTCGCGAAGGCGGTGGCCCCGCTGACGTCCGGCATCGAGGCCCTGAAGGACCTCCCGGCCAAGCTGCGCAAGGGCGACTCGACGGAGTCGGTGGTGAACTCCTTCGACGACACGATCAACTCCGTGAAGGACGCGGGGAAGTCGGCGGGCGCGGAGGTCACGGACAAGGTGCCGTCGGCGGGGGAGCTGGCGCGCGGGTGAGCCGCCAGGCGGCCTGACGGGTCGTCATTCATGCTGTGGCAACGCGGAGTTCGCCCCTCCGAGGGGTGGAGTTCCCCCCGGTCCCCGAGGATCCTGGCCCCGCCCACCGCAGGAGCCCCCGGTGCCAGAAGACGTCAGACCGGTCCCCGTAGAAGAGCCCCGCCTGGCCACCCGCCGCCCCACCGCGCGCCGGCGGCGGCGCCTGCCGCGGCACGTGGTCGTGGCCCTGCCCCTCGCCCTCGCGGGCCTGATCGCCCTGATGGTCTCGGGCAACGCCCTGCGGCCGTTCGAGCGGATCACGACCGTCGACGGGAAGATGGCGTCGAAGTCGGACTACTTCAAGGATCCGGAGGTGCGGCGGCTGCTGCTGAAGCACGGGATCCGGGTGGAGATACACCGGCTCGGGTCGCGGGGGATCGCCACGCAGTCGCTGAAGGGCATGGACGTCGCGTTCCCGTCCGGGCAGCCCGCCGCGAGGCTGATCATGCAGCGGGAGCAGCGGTCCGTGAAGACGGCCCGGCCCTTCGTCACGCCGCTGGCACTCGGTACGTTCCGCGAGTACGCGGAGACCCTGGTGGCGGCGGGCGTGGCCCGCCCGCAGCGCAGCGAGAAGGGCGACACGCTCTACTACGACCTCGACATGAAGGAGTTCCTCGCGCTGATCGAGCAGCAGAAGACGTGGGACGGGATCGGATACGAGGCGCGGTCCGAGCGGAGCAACAGCGGGCGCGTGCTCGTCCGCACCTCCAGCGTCTGCGAGTCCAATGCGGCCGGGACCTATCTCTCCATTCTCGCCTTCGTCAAGAACGGCAATCAGCCCCCGGGCACGGAAGCCGCGGGGCGCGGGAACAGCGGTTCCGGCGACCCCGTCCTCGACGTCGCCGCCAAGGTCAAGCCCCTCATCAACCTCCAGGGCATGGCCGCCGACGAGCAGGCCGACAGCTATTTCTCCGACGAGGGCGAGTCGATCGCGCCCGTCTCGCTGATCTACGAGCACCAGTTCCTCGCCCACCAGGTCGCCTTCCAGAAGAAGCACCAGCGGCAGGACACCCGGCGCGTGCTGCTCTATCCGTCGCCCCAGGCCCTGACCGAGCCGCAGCTCATCTCGCTCGACGGGCAGGGGGACCGGCTCACCGACCTCATGGAGAGCGACCGCGAACTGCGGGAGCGGGCCATCGAGCTGGGCTTCAGGGTGCGGTTCTCCGGCGAGGACGGGACCAGCGAGCAACTCAACGCCTACCTGCGCAAGCACGGCGTCCAGGTGCCCACGCCCAACCCCGACCAGACCAAGGCCGACGCGCCCGACCTCGACGCCCTGGAGCGGATCATCAACTACGTCGGCAGCTGCCCGCCCGCCCAGCAGGGCGGCGGTTCATGAGGCGGCCGCTGCGGCGCCGCGCCCTCGCCGTGTGCCTCGCCGTCCTCGCCACCACCCTCACCGCCTGCTCGGGGGGAGAAGGACACCGCACCCTGCGCGTCCTGGCCAGTCCCGAACTCGCCGACGTCAAGCCCCTGTTGAAGGAGCTCAAGGACGACACGGGCGTCGAGCTCGACATCGACTTCAAGGCCACCGCCGACCTCACCGGGCCCCTCGGCCCGTACGACCTCGCCTGGCCCGCGACCGACCGGTCCTATCTGCTGCGGCTGCGCGAGGAGCGGCGGCGGGTCCCCGAGTCCACGGCGATCATGCGGTCGCCCGTCGTCGTCGGCCTCACCCCCGCCGTCGCCGCCGAGCTTCCCCAGGGCAAGCCCCTGACCTGGGCGGACATCGCGGACGCCGCCGCCGACGGCACGGTCCGCTTCGGGATGGCGGACCCGCGGCGCAGCGACACGGGGCGGGCGGCCCTGGTGGGCGTGGCCACGGCGGCCGCGGGGACGGGCGGGGTGCTGCGGCAGCGGGACGTGTCCTGCGACCGGCTGCGCGGGTTCCGGTCCGGGCAGACGCTCACCGGCGGCAGTTCGCGGGAGCTCATCGACGCGTACGTACGCCGCCAGGGCGCCGCCAACGCCCTCATCGCGCACGAGTCGGAGCTGCTGTCCCTCAACGCGAGCCGGAAGCTGAAACAGCCGCTGCGGATCGTGCACCCGGCCGACGGGATGGTCCTGTCCGACTTCCCGCTGCTGCTGCTCGACCCCAAGGAGCACAAGGCGTACCGGAAGGTCGTGGAGTGGCTGCGGCGCGACGACGTACAGGAGAAGCTGACGCGGGCGACGTGGCGGCGGCCGGTCGGGAGCGATGTGCCGCGGCCCCGGCAGCTGCGGGAGCCCATCGGCAACGCGCTCTCCTACCCCGACCAGCTCGCCGTCATCCAGCGCCTGATGGACGACTACGGCGACCCGGCCCGCGGCCGCCGCGGCGGCGACCACGTCGTCTTCCTGCTCGACTTCTCCACCTCCATGCGCGGGGAGCGGATGGCGGGGCTCCGGTCGGCCTTCGAGGGGCTGAGCGGGGCGGATCCGTCGGCGCGGGGCAAGTTCGCGCGGTTCTACCGGGGCGAGCGGCTGACGGTGGTGCGGTTCGCGGGGCGGGTCCTCGAGGAGCGGACCGTGACCGTGGCCGGCGACCGCGACCTGCGGCGCCTGAACGACTTCGTCGCCGGTGGCGGCTTCGGCGACGGCACCGCCGTCTGGTCGGCCCTCGACCGCGGGTACCGCGTCGCGTCGGACGCCGAGCGGGCCGACCCCGGGCGGCGCAGGTCGATCGTGCTGATGACGGACGGCGAGAACAACACCGGCATGAGCTACGGGGAGTTCGGGCGCCGGTACGCGCGGCTCGACGACGGCGCGCGGGCCGTGCCGACCTTCCCCGTCCACTTCGGAGAGGCCGACGCGGGGGAGCTGCGCCGCGCCGCGGACGCGACCGGCGGCCGCGTGGTGGACGCGGGCTCCTCCTCCCTCTCCCAGGCGTTCAAGGAGATCCGTGGGTGTCGTTGACGGCAAGTGGTGGGATCTGTGGTGGCCCTGGATGGTCGTGTGGCTGGCCACGGCGTTCTGTTGCGGGGTCCTCGTGCGGTACGTGCTCGTGCGCCTCGGTCTGCCCCGGCGGCGCCGTCTGTCGCGGCGCCGGCGCACGTTCCACGGCATGTGCTTCTACCTGCACGAACAGCGCGTCATGGACCTCTACCAGACCGGTGGGTTCACGGCGGCCCTGGAGCAGGAGGTCGCCGACCGGACGAATGTGACCTCGGGCTTCGGCCTGTGGGCGAAGTTCACGGGCGGCGCGGGCGGCAAGGCGGGCCGTGACGTCACCAAGGAGCGGTTCACGACGTACGTGCAGCAGAACACGCCGATCACGGTGATCGGGCTGCTCATGGACACGATGCGGCGCGAGGACGCCGTCGTGCACGCCGACCTCACCACCGGCGTGCTCACCCCCAACCGCGCCCTCGCCGACGCCCTGCGCGACAGCGGCGACGAACGCGTCCCGCTCAGCGCCGTCATGGCGGAGTTCGTCTCGGTCACCGGACGCTTCACGGCCCGCAGCCTCAGCGGCGGCGACGTCGTACTGCGGGCGCGCTACGGGCCCGGGGAGCCGGGGGCCCGAGTGAAGATCACGTGCGCGGAGGACGGCATCCGCGAGGAGTTCCACGAGGAGGACTACTTCAGCGGCGAGTTCCAGGCACGCTGCCTGGGCAAGGTCCGCACCTGGAACCGGGACGCGGGGGAGCTGACGGTGGATCCGGTGGCGATATTCCGCTGAGGAACAGGCCGGTGGAGTCTACGAGTTGAGCTCGGCGAGCACGCGCAACGTGCCCGGGTCCGACGTCAGGACCAGGAGGTCCGTCACCGGTCCCTTGCGCCACAGGTCGAGCCGCTCGGCGATCCGCCCGCGCGGCCCGACCAGCGAGATCTCGTCGGCGAACGCGTCCGGCACGGCCCGCACGGCCTCCTCGCGCCGCCCCGCGAGGAACAGCTCCTGGATCCGGCGCGCCTCGTCCGCGTACCCCATGCGCGCCATCAGGTCGGCGTGGAAGTTCCGGGCGGCGTGCCCCATGCCGCCGATGTAGAAGCCGAGCATGGCCTTGACGGGCAGCAGGCCCTCGGCCACGTCGTCGCACACGGCGGCGCGTGCCATCGGCGCGACGATGAAGCGCTCCCGGAGCCCGGTGAGCGACGCCTCGTACACGTCGGTGCGCGTCGGCGACCAGTACAGCGGCAGCCAGCCGTCGGCGATCCGGGTCGTCTGGGCGATGTTCTTGGGGCCCTCGGCGCCGAGCAGGACGGGCAGGCGGGCGCGGAGGGGGTGCGTGATGGACTTGAGCGGCTTGCCCAGGCCGGTCCCGTCGTCCCCCGCGTACGGCAGCGGGTGGAACCGCCCGTCGAGCGCCACCGGGCCTTCCCGCCGCAGCACCTGCCGTACGACCTCCACGTACTCCCGCGTCGCGGTCAGCGGCGACTTCGGGAACGGGCGCCCGTACCAGCCCTCCACCACCTGCGGGCCCGAGAGCCCGAGGCCGAGGAGGACCCGGCCGCCGGAGAGGTGGTCGAGGGTGAGCGCGTGCATGGCGGTGGCGGTGGGGGAGCGGGCGGCCATCTGCGCGACGGCGGTGCCGAGGCGGATGCGCGAGGTGCCCGCGGCGATCCAGGTGAGCGGCGTGAACGCGTCGGAGCCCCAGGACTCCGCCGTCCACACCGAGTCGTAGCCGAGCCGCTCGGCCTCCTGGGCGAGCGCGAGGTGCCGGGCGTCGGGGCCGCGGCCCCAGTAGCCGAGCGCGAGCCCGAGCCGCATGGTCCCTCCCGGTGACGCTGGCTGACGATGTGTCAGACGAAGGTCGCCGGGGGACTGTACGCCAACGGCCCCTCACCCGGAAGGGGCGAGGGGCCGTTGCGGGAACGGAGGGGATCAGCCGCGCTGGATCCCGGTCGTGTCCTGGAGGACGCCGCGGCGCCCGTCCTGCGTCTGCGCCACGAGGCTCTGGCCCCGCTGCTCGACCGCCAGGTACCAGGTGCCCGGCGCCAGCTCGGCGATCGGCGTCGGCGAGCCGTCCTCCGGGTACAGCGGACGCGGCACCGGAACGGCGAACCAGAACGGCGAGAAGTCCGCCGCGGCCGGCTGCGCGGGCTGCGCGGCGGCCGGCGGCGGCGTGGCCCCGCCGCCCTGCGGCTGACCGCCGAACGACGGCTGCTGCGGCTGACCCGGCTGCGCGCCGTACGGCTGGGACTGGGCGCCCGGGTAGCCGTAGCCACCGGACGGCTGGCCGCCGTAGGGCTGCGGGGCGGGGGCCGGGCCCGCGGCACCCATGAGGGGGGCCTTCAGCGCCGGGACGATGTTCGTGGCGACCGCGGCGGCGGCCAGGACCAGGGCGCCGATCAGGCCGAGGATGAGGCCGGTGCCCGCGTCGGGGCTGCGGCTGCTCCCCAGGCCCTCGTTGACGAAGAGGAAGCCGTAGGACTCGTCGGGGTCGAAGATCGCGCCGAGCGAGCTCCAGGCGGAGGCGAGAGCGAAGGCGACGCCGACCTGGCCGAGGTCGAGACCCACGACCTTGCGGGGCAGCGCGCGGCCCACGACGACGAATACGGCGCCGATGACGCCCAGCAGGTACACGCTGAGCAGCAGGTTGCCGTTCTCCCAGGCGTTGGGCACCTTGTCGTCGGCGAGGCCGTCGATGTCAATCGTGTCGAGGAACGAGGCGATGAAGAGCAACACCGCTGCTCCGATCACCACGCCGTCGCCTCTAGTGAGGGAGCGGAAATTCACTTCAGGTCCTTCGTCAGTCGTCTCGTCGTTGGAGGCGTCGCTGTCGCCGTGGCGCTGTCGTGTCTGTGATCTTGACTGGCGCGGTGCGCGTAGCGCGGGGGTGGCCCCTCATCGTACGGAGGACACTATCGTCCGTCCGGCCGGGGTGTCTGCTTCAGATAAAGATCGTCACTCAGTGAAGATCTCCCGGTTGCCATCCCGTGACGAGACGGCATCGGACGTATAAAGAGTGCCCTTTCAGCTGCCCCTTTCAGCTGTTCAAGAAGCTCCCGATTCCGTCGGAAATGCCGCGTGCGGCCTTCTGCCGCCAGCCGCCGCTCGTGAGCAGGGCCCGGTCCTTCGGGTCGCGCATGTTGCCGCACTCGATGAACACCTTCGGCACCTTGGAGAGGTTGAGGCCGCCGAGGTCGCGGCGGACGGTGAGGCCGGTGCCGTCGCCCACGTAGTTGGAGGGGGCGCTGTTCGTCGCGGCGAGGAACTTGCCCGCGACGCGCACGCCCAGGGCGCGGGACGGGCCGACGATCGCGGTGGTGTCCGCGGCGCCCGCGCGGACCTTGGCGGGCAGGATGACGTGGAAGCCGCGGTTGCCGACGGCCGAGCCGTCGGCGTGCAGGGAGATGACCGCGTCGGCGTGCGCCTGGTTGCCGATGCGGGCGCGCTCGTCGACGCACGGGCCCCACGGCCGGTCGCCGTCGTGCGTGAACTTCACCGTGGCGCCCTGCCGGTGCAGGAGGTCGCGCAGGCGGTGGGCGAGGTCGAGAGTGAACTGGGCTTCCGTGTAACCGTCGTTGGTGGACGTGCCCGTGGTGTCGCACTCCTTGGTGTTCGTCCCGATGTTCACCTGGCGGTTGATCTCGGCGGTGTGCCGGAAGTTGCCCGTGTTGTGGCCGGGGTCGATCACGACGACCCGGCCCTTGAGGGGGCCGGAGGCGGCGGGGCGGCCGGCCGGGGGCCGCTTCGCGGGCTTGTCGCCGGGTTTGCCGTCGGGCTCGTCCACGTTCCCCGACGTGCCGGGCTTACCCGACTTGCCCGGCTCGGTGGGCTTCTTCGACTCCGACGCGGTCGGCTTCGACGGCGCGCCCTGCGCCGAGCGGCTGGGGGACGACGGGAGCGTTCTCGCCGACTTGGTCTCCTCCGGGCCGTTCGACGCGTCGTGGATCAGATAGCCCGCGAGGGTCGCGGGCGCGAGCACGGCGAGGGCGACCGCGAGTGGCCGGCCGCCGCGGAAGCGGCGGGGGCGGCGCGGTGGATGACTGTCCGGACCTGCGTACGACACGGCAGTGAGCCTATCGGCGCCCTCAGTGGCCCGCGCCGGTTCGGCGCAGGACGCGAAGGGAATCGGTGGCCGAAATCTCCGTGAACGCCCCGGATTCCAGGGCCCTGAGGTAGATGCGGTACGGCGCCTGCCCTGTCCACTCGTCCACCGGATCGGGGAACACGTCGTGGATGACGAGCAGACCGCCCTCCGCGACGTGCGGCGCCCACCCCTCGTAGTCCGCGCCCGCGTGCTCGTCCGTGTGGCCGCCGTCGACGAAGACCAGGCCGAGCGGGGCCTGCCACAGGCGTGCGACCTGCGGGGACCGGCCCACGATCGCGATCACGTGGTCCTCCAGGCCCGCCTTGTGCAGGGTGCGCCGGAAGGTGGGGAGCGTGTCCATGCGGCCGACCTCGGGGTCCACCGTCTGCGGGTCGTGGTAGTCCCAGCCGGGCTGCTGCTCCTCGCTGCCGCGGTGGTGGTCGACCGTGATCACACTCACACCGGCCGCGCGGGCCGCGTCGGCGAGCAGGATCGTGGAGCGGCCGCAGTACGTGCCGACTTCGAGGAGGGGCAGGCCGAGCGCGGCCGCCTCGACCGCGGCGGCGTGCAGGGCGAGCCCTTCGCGCGCGGGCATGAAGCCCTTGGCCGCCTCGAACGCGTCGAGGACCTCCGGCTCGGGGCCCTCCGGGGTGGGCGCGGCGGCCATGGGTTCCTCCTGCTGTGCGGGACGCGTCGGGACGTCGGTACGTAGATACGTGGGTACGTCGGTACGTACGGAACGTACACGGGCCCCGTGGCGGGCCGCGGAGCACCCGCCCCGAAGAGGCGGAGCGCTCAGCGGCCCTCGGCCTGGTCCTCGTACGCCGCCCGCGTGCCGGACGGGGCGGGCACGCGGTCCGCGGGGGCGTCGTCGAGGGCGGTGGCGGCCCGGGCGAGGACGGCGTCCTCCTCGCTGCTGGCCCGCAGCTGGGGCTTGCCCCGGTCGGCGGCCTTGCCGCGCCCCGGCAGGAACAGCGCGAGCACCAGGCCGAGCGCGACGGCGCCGGTCGCGATGAGGAAGGAGGCGCGGAAGCCCTCCATGGTGGGGACGTCGACGGGGCCGACGTGGTCCGCGGTGTTGGCGAGCACCATGCCGATGACGGCGCTCGACACCGACGTACCGATGGAGCGCATCAGGGTGTTGAGGCCGTTGGCCGCGCCGGTCTCCGACGGGTCGACGGCGCCGATGATCAGGGCGGGCAGCGAGGAGTAGGCGAGGCCGATGCCCGCGCCCACGACCACCGAGATGACGATGGTCTGCCAGGCGGCGCTCATCAGGCCGAGGCCCGCGCCGTAGCCGATGGCGATCACGAGGAGGCCGAGGATCAGCGTGACCTTCGGCCCGTACGCCTTCGACAGGCGCGCGTACACCGGTGCCGTGACCATCATCGTCAGGCCGAGCGGCGCCACGCACAGGCCCGCGACGACCATGGACTGGCCGAGGCCGTAGCCGGTGGACGTGGGCAGCTGGAGCAGCTGGGGCAGGACCAGGGAGATCGCGTAGAAGGCGACGCCGACCATGATCGAGGCGAGGTTGGTGAGCAGCACCTCGCGCCGCGCGGTGGTGCGCAGGTCGACGAGCGGGGCCTTCAGGTGCAGCTCCATCAGGCCCCACAGGACGAGCACGACGGTCGACGCGGCGAACAGGCCGAGGGTGAGGCCCGAACTCCAGCCCCAGTCGCTGCCCTTGGTGATCGGGAGCAGGAAGAGGACCAGGCCGAGGGAGAGCCCGAGGGCGCCCGCGACGTCGAAGGTGCCCTGCGCGCGCACCTCGCTCTCCGGTACGAAGGCGACGGTGAGCAGCATCGAGACGACGCCGAGGCCCGCCGCGCCGAAGAAGAGGGCGTGCCAGTCGGCATGCTGGGCCACGAAGGCGGCGCCTGGCATGGCGAGTCCGCCGCCGACGCCGATGGACGAGCTCATCAGGGCCATCGAGGACGCGAGCCGCTCGCGGGGCAGGGTGTCGCGCATCAGGCCGATGCCGAGCGGGATGGCGCCCATGGCGAAGCCCTGGAGCGCGCGGCCGACGATCATCACCAGGAGTTCGTCGGTGAAGGCGCAGACCAGCGAGCCGACGACCATGACGCCGAGGCTGGTGAGCAGCATGCGGCGCTTGCCGAAGAGGTCGCCGAGCCTGCCCATGATCGGCGTCGAGACGGCGCCCGCGAGGAGCGTCGAGGTCATCACCCAGGTGGCGTTGGACGGCGCCGTGTCGAGCAGCGTCGGCAGGTCCTTGATGACGGGGACGAGCAGCGTCTGCATGACGGCGACGACGATGCCGGCGAAGGCGAGGACGGGGACGACGCCGCGGGTGCCGCGGGCGCCGTCGGGGCGGGTCGTCGCGTGGGACATGTGCGTGCGGCCTCCGGGACGAGGAGAAGGGGGCGGACCGGACGGCACCGGCACCCGCAGATACATGCAGATGGAACTTGTTTCCCGAGGCGACTATTCCGACGTTCGTCGAACCAGACGAAGGCTTGACCTTCCATTGACCGGCCATAGACGTGTGGTGCACAGAACTGACCTCCGACCTAGGTCCCCGGCCCCGGCAGCCTGGCCCGTATTTCCGATGTACCGGGCATGAACCTGCTGCCAGCATGGAGCCCATGCTTCAAGCCCCCGCCGATACCCCGATATCCCGGCGCACCGCGCCGCCCACCTGGCTCGTCGTCGCCGTCGCCTGCGCCGGACAGTTCCTCGTCGTCCTCGACGTGTCCGTCGTGAACGTGGCCCTTCCGTCCATGCGGACCGACCTGGGGCTCAGCGCCACGGGACTGCAGTGGGTGGTCAACGCCTACTCGATCGCCTTCGCCGGGTTCATGCTGCTCGGCGGGCGGGCCGGGGACCTGTTCGGGCGCAAGCGGATGTTCCTGGTCGGGCTCGGGCTCTTCACGCTGGCCTCGCTGGTGGGCGGGGTCGCGCAGGAGGGCTGGCAGTTGCTCGCCGCGCGGGCCGTGCAGGGGCTCGGGGCCGCCGTCCTCGCGCCGTCGACCCTGACCATCCTCACGTCCGCCGTGCCGGAGGGGCCCGCGCGGGTGCGGGCCATCGCCACCTGGTCCGCGGTGGGCGCGGGCGGCGGCGCCGCCGGTGGCCTGGTCGGCGGGGTGCTCACCGACGGGCTCTCCTGGCGCTGGGTGCTGCTCGTCAACGTCCCCGTCGGCGTGCTCGTGTTCGGCGCCGCGCTGCGCTGGATCAGCGAGAGCAGGGCGGCCGGGGCGCGGCGCCTGGACGTGCCGGGGGCCGTGCTCGTGACGGGCGGCATCGCCACGCTCGCGTACGGCATCGTGCAGACCGCGGCCGAGGGGTGGACGGCCGCGGCGACGCTGGTGCCCCTGGCCGTGGGCCTCGCGCTGATCGCGGCGTTCCTCGCCGTGGAGGCGCGGGCCAAGGCGCCGCTCATGCCGCTCGGGCTCTTCCGGGTGCGGTCCGTTTCGGCGGCGAACGCCACGATGTTCGCGTGCGGCATGGGCCTGTTCACGATGTGGTTCTTCATGACGCTGTACGCGCAGAACGTCCTCGGCTACTCCCCGCTGAAGGCCGGGCTCGCCCTGATGCCGAGCTCCGTCAGCGTCATCGTGGGCTCCAAGCTCGCGCCGCACCTGATGCGGGTCCTCGGCGCCCGGACCGTCACGGTCACCGGCGCCCTCGTCGCCGCCGCCGGATTCCTCTGGCAGTGGCAGGTCCTCGACGAGCACGGCGCGTACGTCACCTCGATCATGCTGCCCGGCATCCTGATGATGCTGGGCGCGGGCCTCGCGGGCACACCGCTCGCCTCGCTCGCCACCAGCGGGGCCGACCCGGGCGACGCGGGCCTGGTCGCCGGGCTCATCAACACCTCGCGGACCATGGGCGGTTCACTGGGCCTCGCGATCCTGTCGACGGTCGCGGCGTCGCGCACGGGCGAGCGCTCCGGGACGGGGGCCCTGGCCGACGGGTACGCGCAGGCGTTCCTGTGGGGCGGGGGGTTCCTGGTGGCGGCGGTGGTCCTGGTGCTGGTGTGGATGCCGCCCACGAAAGCAAGCCCGACTGGCACCAACTAGCCCGACCGGCACCAACAAGCCCGTCCGGCGTTTGAGGACGAGGCCGAAGGCCGATGAGGGGGGTCCGGGGGCGCAGCCCCCGGACGGCCACCGAGTCCACGGCGCCCGGGGACTACAGCCACCCCTGCCGCCGGGCCTCCCGCACGGCCTCCATCCGGTTCCGGGTGCCCGTCTTGCCAATGGCCGCCGACAGGTAATTCCGCACGGTCGACTCGGACAGGTGCAGCCTGGCCGCGATGTCGGCGACCGTCGCACCGTCGACCGCCGCTGCGAGCACGTCCGTCTCGCGCGGCGTCAGCGGACTCGGCCCCGCGCTCAGGGCGGCCGCCGCGAGCGCCGGGTCGATGACCGTCTCTCCCCGCAGGGCCTGGCGGACGGCCTCCGCAAGCTCCTCCACCGGCCCGTCCTTGACCAGGAACCCGGCCGCGCCCGCCGCCATCGCGCGGTGCAGATAGCCGGGCCTGCCGAAGGTCGTGAGGATGAGGACCCGGCAGTCGGGGCACTCCTCGCGCAGGTCCGCCGCCGCGTCGAGACCGCTGCGGCCCGGCAGTTCGATGTCGAGCAGGGCCACGTCGGGCCGGCAGGTCAGCGCGGTGCGCACGATCTCGTCGCCCGCACCCACCTGGGCGACGACCTCGATGTCCGGCTCCATGCCGAGCAGCAGCGCGAGCGCGCCGCGCATCATGCCCTGGTCCTCGGCGAGGAGGACTCTGATCATGCGGTGTGCTCCTTGACGTCGGGCTCGGCCCCCGCATCCGCGGGATCGGTGACCGGCAGCACGGCGGTGACCCGGAAGCCGGAGCGCGCCGTCGGGCCCGACTCCAGCGAGCCGCCCGCCGCCGCGAGCCGCTCGGCCAGGCCCTTCAGCCCGCTGCCGGGCGTGGTCGAGCCTACGCCGCGGCCGTCGTCCGTGATCACCAGACGGGTCCGTCCGGCGCCGCCGCTCACCTCGATCTCGCACCGCCCCGCCCGGGCGTGCCGGACCACGTTGGTGGCGGCCTCGCGCACCACCCAGCCGAGCAGCGCCGCGGAGCGCGGGTCCAGGGGCGGGCCCGACTGGCGTACGACGGTGTCGACGCCGGCGGCGTCGAGGAGGTCGCGGACCCGGTCGAGCTCGGCGGTGAGCGAGGCCTCGCGGTAGCCGGTGACGGCCTCGCGGATCTCGGTGAGCGCCTGCCGCCCGACCGTCTCGATGTCGCCGACCTGCGCCAGGGCCGCGTCCATGCTCCGCGGCGCCAGGCGGCGCGCGGCCTCCGACTTCACGACGATCACCGAGAGCGTGTGGCCGAGCAGGTCGTGCAGGTCCCGCGAGAAGCGGAGCCGCTCCTCCGCGACCGCGTTGCGGGCCAGCTCCTCGCGGGCGGCGCGCAGGTCGCGCACCGCCTCCGAGAGCGAGAGGATCGCCGCCGTCACCATCGTGGACAGGAACGTGCCGTACGCGATGTTCACGCCGTCCCAGCCCTCCCTGAGCCCGGCGACCGCGCCCGCGAGCGCGCTCAGGCCCAGGCTGATCGGGCCCAGGCGGCGGCTGCGGACGACGGCGCCGACGGCGAGGCCGAACAGCGGGAAGAACATCAGCCAGTTGCCGCCGTACCCCGCCGCGAGGCCGACGGTGAGCGCGCCCATCGCGAGCAGCGCGGCGTACGTGGCGGGCGCGGTCCGCTTCTCCTTGTCGAAGGCGCGGAAGGCGACCGAGATGTAGAGGGAGTTGAAGACGAGCAGGCCGATGCCGCCGACCCACGGGTTGGGCGCCCTGCCCTGGAGCAGGTGCGAGAGCGAGCCGAGGCCCATGAGCAGCCAGGGCAGCAGCGCGAAGCCGTTGGGCGGGCCCGCGGTGAGGAGCGGGTCATCCTTCGCCTCCTGCCGCTGCTCCCGCCAGGCGGACTTCCGCTCGGGCCAGGCGGCGCGCCACTCGGCGCGGGCCGTGCGCAGCCCGCGCAGTCCGCAGCTGATCCTGCGCTTCCAGGACATGGCGTGATCTCTCCCCCGGTCCGTGTGTCCATCCGTGCGTGTCTCCACACCAGACGGTACGGAGTCGGGTGCCGGGGGCGGCAGGTCCGGCCGTACCGATTCGACCAGGACAAATGTCATGGGTGGCGGCCGGGGGCGGGACGGCGGGGCGGGATCTGACGCTACGTCAGCACTCTTCCCTTGTCCCCGGCGCTGGGCTATACAGGGACTCACCGGCCCTAGAACGCGTTCTAGAGAGCGCTCCGGAACGGGTGGGGCCCGCCCAGGACGACCCCGGTGCAGCCGGCGGTGCGGACGGCCGTACCGGGGTCTTCACCGTCGCCCCAGTCGCCGCCAGCCGTCCCCAGCCGCCGCCCCGCCGTGAGGAGCCGCCCCCATGCCCATCGATGCCGCGCAGGCCCTGGCCGCCGCACCCCGCAGCGCCGAGATCAGCTGGGACCACAAGGACGTCCAGCTCTACCACCTCGGCGTCGGCGCGGGCACGAACCCCGACACGGCGGACCCCGCCACCGACCCCGACGAGCTGCGCTACACCCTGGAGTCCAGGCTGCACGTGCTGCCCAGCTTCGCCACGGTCGCGGGCGCGGGCATGGGCATGATGAGCGGCCTGTCCGTGCCCGGCATCGACGTGGACCTCGCCGCCGTCCTGCACGGCGGCCAGGCGATCGAGCTGCACCGCCCGATCCCCGTCAAGGGCACGGCGACGGCCACGGCGAGCGTCGCGGCCGTCTACGACAAGGGCAAGGCCGCCGTCCTCGTCCTGCGCTCCGAAGTGGCCGACGACAAGGGGCCGCTGTGGACGACCGACGCGCAGCTGTACGTGCGCGGGGAGGGCGGGTTCGGCGGCGAGCGCGGCCCGTCCGCGCGGCTCGGCGCCCCGGACCGGCCCTTCGACCGGACCCTCCACCGCCCCGTACGCGCGGACCAGGCCCTGCTCTACCGCCTGTCCGGCGACTGGAACCCGCTGCACGCCGACCCCGAGTTCGCCAAGCTCGCCGGCTTCGACCGGCCGATCCTGCACGGCCTGTGCACGTACGGGATGACGCTCAAGGCCGTCGTGGACACCGTGCTCGGCGGCGACGTGGCGCGGGTGCGCGCCTACCGCACCCGCTTCGCCGGGGTCGTCTTCCCCGGCGAGAGCCTGCGGATCGGCCTGTGGGAGTCGCCGGGCCGGGTCCAGGCGGAGGTCGTGGCGGTGGACCGCGACGGCGCGCCGGTCCTGGCCGACACCGTCGTGGAACACACGTGACCGTTCGTACGCCCCGCACCGCCCGAAGGGAGCCGCACAGCCATGCGCGCAGCCGTACTGCACGAGACGGGCCAGGACAAGCTCGACGTACTCGACGACGTCGAGGCGGTGGGCTTTGGCCCGGGAAAGGTGAGGATCCGCATACGGGCCACCGGCCTGTGCCACTCCGACGTGTCCGCGATGACCGGGGTGCTCCCGCAGCCCGCGCCGTTCGTCCCCGGGCACGAGGGCGCGGGCGAGATCCTCGACGCCGGTGACGGCGTGACGCACGTCAAGCCGGGCGACCGGGTCCTGGTCTGCTGGCTGCCGCCGTGCGGGCAGTGTCCGGCGTGCAGGCGCGGGCAGCCGCAGCTGTGCCTGGCCGGGTTCATGAACGCGGGCACGCCCAACTTCAAGCGCCCGCAGGGCGACGTCTTCGGCTTCGCGGGCACCGGCACCTTCGCGGAGGAGGTCGTCGTCGACGGCGCGTGCGCCGTGCCGATCCCGGACGACGTGCCGTTCGACATCGCGGCGCTCATCGGCTGCGGCGTCACGACCGGGCTCGGCGCCGCCGTCAACACCGCCGACGTGGCCGCCGGTTCGTCCGTCGCCGTCATCGGCTGCGGCGGCGTCGGGATCGCCGCGATCCAGGGCGCCCGGCTCAAGGGCGCCGCCGAGATCGTGGCCGTCGACCCCGTCGCGTCCCGCCGCGAGGCCGCCCTGACCTTCGGCGCGACGCAGGCGGTGGCCCCCGACGAACTCCCCGACGCCCGGCAGCGGGTGACCGCGGGCGAGGGTTTCGACTACGTCTTCGAAGTCGTCGGCAAGTCCGCGACGGCCCGCACCGCGTACGAGATGACGCGGCGCGGCGGCACCCTGTGCGTCGTCGGCGCGGGCGCCATGGACGACCCGGTGCAGTTCACCATGTTCGAGCTGTTCTTCGACGAGAAGCGGATCCTGCCGTCGCTGTACGGGGGCGGGGACGTGCTCCAGTCGTACGAGCGGGCCATCGCGCTGTGGCGGGCCGGGCGGATCGACCTGGAGAACATGATCACGCACCGGGTGGCGCTCGGGGAGATCAACGAGGCGCTCGACAAGATGCGGTCGGGGACGGCGCTGCGGACGTGCGTCGAGATCTGAGCCCGCTGTCCGGGCCCGTTCAGAGGATCGGAGAGAGGAGTGTGACCCCGTATGGCACTGCCGCTTGACGGTCTGTCGGCCGTCGTCACCGGTGCGGGCCGTGGCCTCGGCCGGGCCGAGGCCCTCGAACTCGCCCGGCTCGGGGCGAGTGTCGTCGTCAACGACTTCGGACAGCCGGGCCGCGACGGCTCCGGCGCGGCCTCCGCCGGGCCCGCCGAGGAGGTCGCCGCCGAGATCCGCGCGGCGGGCGGCGCGGCCGTCGCCCACACCGGCGACGTGGCCGACCACCAACAGGCCCGCGAGCTCGTCGAGTTGGCCGTCACCACGTACGGGAAGCTCGACGTCCTCGTCAACAACGCGGGCATCCTGCGGGACCGGATGATCTTCTCGATGGCCGAGGACGAGTGGGACTCGGTCATCCGGGTCCATCTGAAAGGGCACTTCAACACCACGCGGTTCGCGTCCGCGCACTGGCGCGAGCGGTCCAAGGCGGCGGGTGCGCCGGTGTACGGGCGGATCGTGAACACCTCGTCCGAGGCGTTCCTCGCCGGGTCCGCGGGACAGCCGAACTACGCCGCCGCGAAAGGGGGCATCGTGGGGCTCACCGTCTCGACGGCCCTCGCCCTCGCCAAGTACGGCGTGACCGCCAACGTGATCTGTCCGCGGGCGCGGACCCGGATGACGTCCGATGTCTTCGCCGGGTTCGCCGAGCCGGGGGAGGGGGAGCTCGATCCGCTGGCGCCGGAGCATGTGGCGCCGCTGGTCGGGTATCTCGCGTCGCCCGCGAGTGGGCGGGTGAGTGGGCAGTTGCTCGTCGTGCACGGGGGGATCGTGGCGGTGGTGGAGCGGCCGCGGGTGGGGGTGGTGGTCGAGGCGGCCAAGGGCGCGTTCAGCGCCGGGGAGCTGGATGAGGCGCTGTCCCCTTATTTCGCGGCCCGCCCCCCGAACGAAACGTTCGCGGCCACGGAGGTCCTGGCCCTGAAACACACCTGACCCACCCACCCGCCCTTCCCTGTGGCCGCAGCCCCAGCCCCCGCGTACGGCTGGGGCTGCGCCCCTTTCCCCCGCTCATC
>NZ_JBHYJH010000106.1:0-33627 GCF_042740445.1 Streptomyces sp. NPDC059003
CCATTGCGGCGGGGGCACGGGCACAGGCGCGAGAGGGACGGCGGCGAACTACGACGGTTTGCGCGCGCAGAGCATGATGGCCTCCTCCATGCCCAGGACCGTCCGCGACGTGAGTTCAAAGCCCGCTGAGCCGAGCCACTGCTCGAACTCCTTGCCCGTGTACACCATCCCCTCGCCGGAAGCGAAGGCGAGGAAGTACGCGGACAGATACGCCGCCTGCACGGGTCCGGTCTCGTCGTCGTGCTGGTAGGGCGCGATGATGAACAGGCCTCCCCCCGGCGGCAGCGCACGGTACGCCTTGGCCAGGAGCTTCTGGATGCGTTCGGGCGACCAGATCTCCAGGAAGTGGGCGAAGAGCACCGCATCGCAGCCGGAGGGGAACTCGTCGCTGAAGGCGTCGATGCCGGCGACCTGCACCCTGTCCGCCAGGCCGAGCTCCTCGACCCGCGCCTTGGCCGTGGCCGCGACCGAGGGCAGGTCGGCGATCGTCATGTGCAGATCGGGCCAACGGTCCGCCAGGTTCTCCGCGTTGGCTGCGGTCCCACCGCCGACATCCAGCAGGTGCCGGTATCCCGAAAGGTCGAGGTTCTCCTTGATGGCCGCGCCGAACTTCCGGCTGTGGAAGGCCATCATCGTGTGGAATTCGGCCTCCAGCTCGGCGTTCTCGGTGAGCCGCTCGTAGAGGTTGTCGGAACTGCCCGCCATGACGCGCCGCAGCCCGACGTTGGTGTTCTCCTGCACCGATTCGGGGAGCCAGGTCAGCGCCCGGTACATATTGCGGCTCTCCCGGGTGATGATCGATGTCATCGTCCCCTCGTAGTCGCCGCTGACCCCCTTCGTCAGGGGGGTGTTGTAATAGCTCTGGCCTTCCTTGCGCAGCAGCCCCAGCACGGTGCATCCCAGCACGAGGATGCGGGCCGGCTGCTCCTCCAGGTTCAACCGCTGGGCGATGTCCTTGACGCAGAGGCCGGGTTCGTTCTCCAGCGCGACGAAGAGACCGGCCCGGCATGCGGCGACGAGATACTGGAACCGGTAGTGGTCCGCCAGCATGATTTCGAGCTGCGTCTCGACGGGCAGTTCCGACAGTTCCATTTCGCTCCTCCAAAGTTGTGTGTTGTCGCGCCGAACGCCTTCGCCCGGAGCCCGGCCGGCTCAGGCCGCGGGTTCGGCGGGCGACAGCCGCGCGGCGGTACGGGCCACCAGCGCGCCCGTGAAGCGGGCCGCTTCCAGGTCGCTGTCGGTCGGCATCAGCCCTTCGGGGCCTCCTGCCTGGGCGACCGGCCCGTACGGGCTGGAGGCGCGGAGCTGCACCGGGTCGGCGTAGCCGGGAGAAACGATCAGCATGCCGAAGTGCATCATTGCGGTCAGCAGGTCATGAACGGTCTGCTCCATGCCGCCGTGCGGGCTGGAAGCGGTGGAGAACGCTGCGCCCACCTTCCCCTGGAGCGCGCCGCTCATCCACAGCCCGGAGGCGCCCTCCAGGAAGTGGCGCATCGAGGCCGCCATCCCGCCGAACCGGGTGCCGCTGCCCAGGATGATCGCGTCGGCCCAGACCAGATCGTCGAGAGTGGCGACCGGGTGCGGGGCCACGCGCTCGGTGAACAGAGCTCCGGTGTGCGGCGCCTGGGCCAGCGCTTCGTCGCCGCGGATGTCGGACACCCGCAGCAGGCGGACGTCGTCGGAGTTGCCCGCCTTCGCGGCGCCTTCCGCGACCGCACCGGCCAGGGACATGTTCGACCCGGCATGGCTGTGAGCGATCACTGCGATCTTGGCCATAGAGAAGCAGACTCCTCGGCGGTAAGGGGTGAGGGGGTGCGGGAGGAGAGCGAGAGGCGAAGTGCCGGGGCTGGGGCCCGTGTTCACGCCACAAGCGTCCCTTGCGCACCTCACGCTAGACTCGTCGTCCCTGGTCCTGGCCCCGCCGCCGGGCACACTAGGGGATTCCCTATCCGGTCCCTGCTGATACTGCCGCCATGTTGGTGACGATGAGCGCGGAGGAGTCGAGGTCGCTGACCGATGGTTGGCTGGCCCGGGACCTCGACGAGTGGACACGGCACGTGCTGCGGCGGCAGTTCGACCCGGAGACGGGATCCCCCTACTGGCTCAAGCGCCGCGCCGAGCTGGGCTTCGACCCGCTCGACCTCGGCGGCTACGACGACCTGGCCGCGTTCGGCCACTTCGACCTCGCCGTCCTGCGGGACCTCGACCCGGCCGATCTCGTCCCGGCCGCCGTCCCGCGCCCCCTCGGCGGCCGTGTCCGGGAGACCGGCGGCACCACCGGCAAGCCGGGCCGGGTCTTCTACACCGAGAAGATGTCGGCCGCCCGGACCGCCTGGCGGTTCCACGGCTGGCGGACGTCCGGGTTCCGGCCCGGTGCCACCTGGCTCCACGCGGGCCCCTCCGGGCCGCACATCGTCGGTGAAGAGGCCGATTTCCTGGCCGACATGTGCGGGTCCACCGTGTACTCCATCGACCTCGACGCACGGTGGATCAAGCACCTCATCCGTGGTGGCCGACTGCTCGAGATGGAGGAGTACGTCGACCACGTCGTCGAGCAGATCACCGACATCCTCGACATCTGCCCCGTCGACTACCTGCACACCACCCCGGCCACGGTGCAGGCCCTCATCAACCGCCGCCCCGATCTGATGGCTCGCCTTTCCGGGGTCTACCTCGGCGGCACCCAGCTCACCCCCGACGCCTACCGCAGGTTCTCCGAGGCCATGCCCGGCGGCGTGATCGGGACCATCTACGGCAACACCCTCGGCTGCGCCAACGGCCTCGCCTCGCCCGACGGGGGCGCCACGCTCCCCTACGTGCCGAACTACCCCCACCTGACCATGTCCGTGGTCGACAGGACGGACCCCGGCCGCGTCGTGGACTACGGCGAGGTGGGCCAGGTGCGGCTGACCGTGTTGCACGAGGACCTGTTCCTGCCCAACATCCTCGAACGCGACCAGGCGATCCGCTTCCGGACCTCCGAGGAGTGGCCGTGTGACGGCGTGGCCAACGTACAGCCGCTCCAGGTCAGTTCGGAGCGGCCCGAGGGCCTGTACTGAGTCCGGGCGGCGGCCCGTGCCCCTGCGCCGCCGCCTTCCCCGTCGTGTGACGGGACGCCGGCCGCCGCCTCAGCGGCGCAGCGGCACCCCGTGCTCGAAGACCGCCGCCACTGCCCGTGACACCGCGTCCGGGCTGTCGACGAACACGACGGGGAAGGGGTAGCGCAGCGCGTTCAGGATGGGGGAAGGGCCCACGACCAGCCCCAGTCGGGCTCCGTGCTGCCGCATCTCCCGGGTCAGGTGCACCAGGCTGATGGGCTCGACGACGTTGTCGACGAACATCTCGCGCACCTCATCGGCACGGGTCAGGGTCTTCTGCTCCAAGGACGAGCAGAGCGTCAGCGCCGGGTCGGTGAACGACACCGCCGAGACGTGCCCGCGGGTCGCCTCCCGGGCCTGGGCCCGCAGCGGGCTGTGCACCGCCACGTCGGCGCCCTCGGTGATGGTGACCATGCCGCCGGTCTCGGCGCTGAGCTTCTCCAGCGCGTCCCGGTAGCCGCTGAGCATGACGATCCGCACTTTGCGGTCCGTGTCCCAGCCGAAGTCGCAGCTCAGGAAGACCCCGTCGCGGTCGGCGCAGAGCTCGGCCGGGTCGCCGTCCGGATCCAGATAGGCGGAGGCGATGGCTTCTTCCCGCCCCGGCTCCGTCCCGGCCTGCGCCTGCGCCTGCGCCTGCGCCTGCGCCTGCGGCGGCTGGTGTTCACCGCGCATCAGCACATCCATGAGCCCCCGGCGTTCGCACGCCCCGGCGACGCACGAGGCGACCATGCCGCCCAGGCTCATGCCTCCGGTCATGTGCGGGCGCAGCCCCTTCTGGGCGAGCACGTCCTGGATGCCGAGCTGGGCGGCGGCCAGCCCTACGGACACCGCGCGCCGCCGGACCTCATCGTCGTAGTCGCCGTCCTGGCGCACCAGCGTCTCGACATCGAGGCCGGTCCACGCCGAAGCCTGCGCGAACGACTCGCGCACCGCCGGGTACTGGTCGTAGAACTCGATGACCCCGCTGGGTTCGTAGTGGAACAGATTCGTACCGAATATGGACGCCAGAGCCATGTGTCACCTCCCATGACGCGGGTCACACTAGGCAAGAAAGTCCAGGGACTTTCCCAGAGCCGAGGGCTTCGCGGGCTAGGAGTCGACGATCCCGGCGTCATACGCGAGCAGCCCGGCCTGGGTGCGGTTGACGCAGCCCAGTTTGTCCAGCGTGCGCGACACATAGCCCTTGATGGTGGCCTCGGAGAGGTACAGCCGCGCCGCGATCTGCGCGTTCGACAGGCCCTCGCCGAGACCGGCCAGCACCTGCAACTCCCGCTCGGTCAGCGAGCCGACCAGCTCGCGTGCGCGTTCCCGGGCCGACAGGCTGTCCGTCGACGCCGCGATGAGCTTGCGGGCGACGGTCGACGACAGCACGGTGTGCCCCTGCGCCGCCGAGCGCACCAGGCCGATCAGTTCCTCCGGCGGCGTGGACTTGACCAGGAAGCCGGACGCGCCGGCCCGCAGGGCACGCAGCACGTACGGGTCGGCGTCGAAGGTGGTCAGCACCACGATGTGCGGCGGTTCCGGCAGCTCGTTGATGCGTTCGATCGCGGTGAGCCCGTCCATGCCGGGCATGCGCAGGTCCATCAGGACCACGTCCGGTCGGCTGCGCCGGACGGCGGCGAGGCCGGCAGCGCCGTCGTCCTCATCGGCGACGACCTCGATGTCCTCGGCCGAGCCGAGAATGGTGCGCAGGAACACCCGCACCATGGGCTCGTCGTCGACCAGCAGCACTCGGGCCATGCTCACACCGCCGTTTCCGCAGTCGGTACATGCGCGGGCAGCGTCGCCTCGACGCTGAATCCGCCGTCGGGGCCGGGACCGGCACGGAGCTTGCCGTGTATCAGGTCGACGCGCTGTCGCAGGTGGGCGATGCCCAGGCCGGAGCCGGCGAGGATGTTGTTCGGCCTGCTGGTCGGTGGCGTGTTGTGCACGGTCAGCCGCAGCCGCGCCTCGTCGTACTCGACCCGCACGGTCACCCTTGTGTCCGGCGCGTGCTTGCGCACATTGGTCAGCGCCTCACGCAGCACACGGTAGGCGACGCGCCCGACGACGGGTGAGGCGTGTGCCGGGTCGCCCTCCTGGATCAGTTCGGTGGGGATGCCCACCGCGACCGATTCGGCGACCAGGTCGTCGAATCCGCCCACCGACGGAGTGCGGTCGCCGTCGGAGGGCGTACGCAGGATGCTGACCAGGTCCCGGAGCTCTTCCAGGGCCTGGCAGCCCGCGGCCCGCAACTCCTCCGCGGCCCGCCGGGTGGTGTCGTCCTCGGCGGTCACCCGCAGCGCTCCGGCCTGGAGCACCATCAGGCTCACCCGGTGCGTGACCACGTCGTGCATCTCGCCGGCCAGCCGAACGCGCTCCTCGGCGCGCGCCTGTTCCGCCAGCAGGTACCGCTCCCGCTCGGCCCGTTCGGCCCGCTCCACCAGGGCCTGCACCATCCGCCGCCGGGCGTCGAGGTACAGCGCGAGCAGCGGCCCGACCGCGGTGCGCAGCAGCCCGATCGTCATGGTCGCGAACGAGGAGTCCCAGGGCCGCATGACGATGACGGTGAACACGGCGAGCACGGCGAACGCGATCCGGCGGTTGCGCAGATAGAACAGCGGGCCATAGGCGGCCGGCAGCGTGGAGTAGGGGGCCCAGACGCCGTCGGGGTGCGCCGGCTCCAGCAGGCCCGCCGGTGAGACGAGCAGGGACACGGTGAGAGTGAACGCGGCGAGCACCCCGACGACGGCGAGCGGGGCGACGCGGCGGGCGGCCAGCGTGCTGCCGGCGAGTATCTGCGCGCCCAGCAGGACCCAGGCCCCGGTGCCCGGGTCCCGCGGCCACCAGGTGGTGCCGAGCAGCGTCGTAGCGGTGTCGAGCAGCACGAAAGCGACCGCGATCGCCACGTCCACGGCCACCCAGTGCCGCCGGTGCCACGGTCCCCCCTCAGTCATGCCCTCACTGTAGGGCACACGCACCGCCGTTCCGCCTGCGCGGGAGCACGGCTGCTGCCGGCGTCCGGGCGAAGCGGACAGCTGCCCTCGCGGACCCTACGAAAGTCGTATGCCACCCGCGACGACCGGCCGTTCGTCGCATCCGGAAGCAACCGGCGGCCCTGCCGAGGGGTGGCGTCGGTGCGGTGCACTGGGCGGCATGAATACGACGGGCAGCAACGCCACGACGATTCCCCGGCTCGGGCACTACACGATCGACACGTCCCGCTCGTCGATCGCGTTCGCCGCGCGGCACTTCTTCGGTCTCCTGCCGGTGCGCGGCACGTTCGGGATCCGGGCGGGCACGATCGAGGTGGCCGAGCCCCTGTCCGGGTCGAGCATGCGTGTGGAGGTCGACGCCGGGAGTCTCAGCAGCGGAAACGAACACCGGGACACCGAGGTGCGGTCGGCGAAGTTCCTCGACACCGACCGCCATCCCCTGATCACGTTCGTCTCGGAGCAGGTGGACACCACGGCCGTCTCCGGCACGCTGACCGCGTGCGGCGTCGAGCGGCCCGTGAGCCTGTCGATCGTGCGCTGCGAGGTGACCGAGGAGACCTTCACCGTGCGCGCCACGGCCAGGGTCGACCGTACGGACTTCGGGATCACGGCGGCCCGCGGCATGGCGGGGCGCGTGCTCGACCTGACGTTGGAGGCCACATGCGTACGCCGGTGACGCCGCAGACTGCGCCCCGGGGCGGGGAGAGGGCAGGCACGGCCGACGCGGTCGTGGTGGAGGACCTGAGGAAGAGCTACGGGCCGGTGCAGGCGGTGCGCGGGGTGAGCTTCTCCGTGCGGCATGGCGAGATCTTCGCGCTGCTCGGCCCCAACGGTGCCGGCAAGACCACCACCATGGAGATCCTCGAGGGGTTCCGCACCCGGGACGCGGACACCGGACGGGTCGACGTGCTCGGCCTCGACCCGGGCGAGAAGGCCACCGCGCGGGCGCTGCGCGAACGGATCGGACTGGTGCTGCAGGACGTCGCCGTCGAGCCCTACCTCACGGTGCGCGAGACGGTTGCCCGCAACGCGGGCTACTACCCGGCTCCGCGCGACATCGACGAGGTGATCGACCTGGTCGGCCTCGCCGGGATGGCGAAGAAGAAGGTCCGCACGCTCTCCGGCGGGCAGAAGCGCCGCCTGGACCTCGCGCTGGGGATGATCGGCGACCCGGCTCTGCTGTTCCTCGACGAGCCGACGACCGGATTCGACCCGAACGCGCGCCGGGGTGCCTGGCAGCTCGTGCGGGCCCTGCGGGATGCCGGGACCACCATCCTGCTGACCACGCACTACATGGAAGAGGCCCAGGAGTTGGCCGACCGGGTGGCGGTGATCGCCGACGGACGGATCGTGGCCGAGGGAACCCCCGCCACCCTGGGAGGACGCAACACCGAGCGGGTCCGGATCCGTTTCGCGCCGCCGCCCGGCTGCGCACCCGACGACCTGCCGGTGGCGGCCCTGCCCGGCGAGGACGGACTGGTCACCGTGGAGTCCGCGGAGCCGACCCGGACCCTGCACCAGCTGACCGACTGGGCGCTGGCCCACAACGCGGTACTCGCCCAGCTGACGGTGGACCGGCCGAGCCTGGAGGACGTCTATCTGCGGCTGACCGGCTCCAGCCAGGGGGTGCCGACAGGCGCCCCGGAACAGACACCGGGACGCGCCCCGGAGAAGACCTCCGAAGGGAGCACCCTGTGAGCACCGCCGTCGCGCACGCCGCGGCCCGGCCGGCCCGGAGCCGTGGCCTCACCCTGCTGTGGCATCAGATCCGGTACGAGCAGCTCACGTTCTGGCGCAACCCGCAGAGCGCGTTCTTCACCTTCATCCTGCCGATCGTCGTGATCAGCGCCTTCGGCCTGCTGTTCGGCGACGTCGGCAAGAGCTCGTACTTCTACGGGCGGTCGGCGCTGCAGTACTACATCGCCACCATCACGGCGCTGTCCATCCTGGGCGCCTGCTACAGCCAGTTGGCGATCGTGCTCTCGGCGCGGCGGCAGAACGGGCTGCTCAAGCGCGTCCGGGCGACTCCCCTGCCCGCGTCCGTGTACTTCGCGGGCCTGCTGGCGCACTGCGCCTTGGTGAGCACCATCGACACCGTGCTCATCACCGCGATCGGCCGGGCCTACGGCGTCTCGCTGCCCCCCGCCTCGCAGTGGCCCGCGCTCCTCCTGACGGTGCTGCTCGGCGCTGCGGCCTTCTGCGCGCTGGGCGTCGCGGTGGGCTCGCTGATCCGCAACGCGGAGGCCGCGCCGTCCGTCGTGCAGTTCGTCCTGTTCCCCATGGTGTTCATCTCCGGTACGTACATGCCGATCCACTCCGACGCGCTGAGCGCCGTCACGGGTGCACTGCCGGTGAAGCCGTTCAACGACGCCCTGCTCGCGGCCTTCACCAACGCCGACACCGGCCCCGCCTGGCAGGACTACGGCACCCTGCTGCTGTGGGGCGTGCTCGGCGCGGTGGTGGCGGTCCGCCGGTTCCGCTGGGACCCGCGGCCGGAGTGACCACCCCCCAGACCGCGGGTTGATGCGGTTCCCCCGTACCGCGCCTCGCGGCAGAGGCCGTGACCCCTGCGTCCCCCGGCAGGGTCACGGCCTCTATGCGGCTCGCACATCGGTGAGTCAGTACGTCAGTGCAGCTCGTCGAGCCAGGTGTCGACGACGTGTGCCGTGGTGTCCGAGAAGTCCTCCAGCATGGTGAAGTGGTTGCCGGGCACGTCCACGGTGTGGTCCGCTTCGCTCCAGCCGGTCTGCCACTCCTCGGGCGCCATCTCCTTGCCGTTCAGCGGCTGGCTGGAGCGCACCAGGAGCACGGGGGCCGCGAGCTTCCCGGGCCGCCACTGCCCCAGCAGGTTGAAGTACCAGCTCATCGCGGACAGCCGGGCGGCGTCCATGAGAGCGAAGTCGGCCTCCCGTTCGAACATGCCGCCGAGCAGCTGGTCCCCGAACTGGTCGAGCGAGTCGTCACCGGGCACATAGGTGTCCAGCAGCACGACTCCCGCCGGCCCCCGGCCCTCCTGCTCCAGGCGCGCGGCCGTCGCATACGCAAGGACCCCGCCGGAGGACATGCCGAGCAGCGCGAACGGCTCCTCGCCGACCTGCTCGCGCACCATCCGCGCCAGCAGCCCGACGAGGGCGTCCTCTGTGGCCGGCAGCGGCTCTCCGGCCGCGAACCCGGCCACCGCCAGAGCGGTCACGTCCCGCACGTCGCGGAACGCCGAGGCGAACCGTGCGTACTGGTGCACCCCGGCGAGCGCCACGTAGGAGCTGAGGCAGACCAGGCGCACCGGCCGGGGGCCCTTGGCCAACCGGACCGCGGTGGGCGTGCGGTGCACCGCGGAGGCGTCGGCGAAGGTGTCGCGAAGCCGGGCGACGCTCTGCAGCAGCTCGAAGCCCTCGTGCAGCCGGCCCTCCGTGCTGGCCCGGCGGAACAGCCGGCCGATGGTCTCGTCGGTGTCGCGGCCCGGGTCGGGCGCCGCGGCCGCGGCCGGCCCGGCCGGGCCGTCGCCGAACCGGGTGTGCAGGTGCTCGGCCAGCTCGGCCGGTGAGGCGTGGTCGAGGGCGACGGTGGCGGGCAGCGCCAGGCCGGTGGAGGCGGCCAGGGCGTTCCGCAGCTCGACCGAGGTCAGCGAGTCGAGGCCGAGTTCCAGGAAGAGCTGGTCCGGCTCGACCGCCTCGGCGGAGGGATGCCCGAGCACGGTGGCGGTGATGCCGCGTACCAGGTCGAGCAGCGCCTGGCGCCGGGCCGGGCCGGCCAGGGCCCGCAGCCGCTGGGCCGTCGCCGGGCCGGTGTCCTGGCCGGCCGCGGCCCGCCGGGTGGCGGGCCGGGCCAGGCCGCGCAGCAGCGGCGCGGGGTCGGGGCCCAGTGCCGCGGTGTCGAGCCGGACGGGCACGAGCGAGGCGGCGTCGGCGCGCAGTGCGGCGTCGAACAGACCGAGGCCTTCGGCGTCGCCGAGGGCGAGCACGCCGCCGCGGGCCATCCGGCTGCGGTCCGCCTCGTCGAGGCGGCCGGCCATGCCGTGCTGCCAGGCTCCCCACGCCAGCGACGTGGCGGGCAGCCCGTCGGCCCGCCGCTGCTCGGCCAGTGCGTCGAGGAAGGCGTTGGCGGCGGCGTAGTTGGCCTGTCCCGGAGTGCCGAACACGGCGGCCGATGAGGCGAACAGCACGAAGCCGGCGAGGTGCCGGTCACGGGTGAGGTCGTGCAGGTGCCAGGCGGCGTCCGCCTTGGCACGCAGCACCGCATCGAACCGGTCCGGGGTGAGCGAGGTGAGCACGCCGTCGTCGAGGACACCGGCGAGGTGGACCACGGCGGTGAGCGGGTGCTCCGGGCCGATGGCCGCCAGGGCCGCGGCCAGCGCCGTCCGGTCGGCGGCGTCGCAGCCGACCAGCGTGGCCTTTGCGCCGAGCCCGGCGAGTTCGGCCCGCAGTGCCTCGGCCCCGGGCGCATCCGGTCCGCTGCGGCTGAGCAGGTGCAGCCGGCGCACGCCGTGCCGGCGCACCAGGTGCCGGGCGACCAGGCCGCCGAGGGCGCCGGTGGCACCGGTGACGAGCACGGTGCCGTCCGGGTCCCAGTCCTCGGGCCGGCCCCGGGGGCGGTCCTCGGGCGTCTGCGGTGCGGCATCCGCCGGGGACGACGGGCGGGTCACCCGGCCGAGCCGGGCGGCGTACAGCTGCCCGGCACGGGCGGCGAGTTGTGGTTCCCCGGCGTCGAACGCGGCGGGCAGCGCCAGGGCCGAGGCGTCCTGCCCGTCGACGTCGACGAGCAGGAAGCGGCCCGGGTTCTCCGACTGGGCCGTGCGCACCAGGCCCCACAGGGGCGCGCAGGCCAGGTCGCCGGGGCGGGTCGCGCCGTCGCCGAGCGCGCCGCGCGTGACGAAGGCCAGCCGGGCGCCGGCGAACCGCTCGTCCCCGAGCCAGTCCTGCGCCGTGCGCAGGGCCGCGCCGGTGATGTCCCGTACGGAGCGGGTGAGTTCGGCTCCGGTCCGGGAGGCGAAGGAGACCAGGACCAGCTCCGGGAGGGTCATGCCGTCGCGCGCCGCGGCCGACAGCGCGTCGAGGTCCGCGAAGGACTCGACCCACACGCCCGCCCCGGCCAGTACGTCGACGATGCCGAGGGCGTCCGGGCCGACCAGCACGCAGCGCCGGGACTCCGGCCCCGGCTCGCGGGCCGGCAGCGGCGTCCAGTCCACCCGGAACAGCGCGTCCGCGTGCCGGTCCGGCTCGTCGTGGCCGGTGGCGAGCGGGCGCAGGGCCAGCGCTCCGACCGTCGCGACGGCCTGTCCTGCGGGGTCGGCGGCGCTGATCGCCACCTCCCCGGGCCCGGTCGCGGTCAGTTGGACCCGCAGCGCTGTGGCGCCGTGGCCGTGCAGCGCCACGTCGCCGAACGAGAACGGCACGAGGCGGCCGGCGGCGTCGGGCAGCAGATACGCCAGGGCGTGCAGGGCGGCGTCGAGCAGCGCCGGGTGCAGGCCGTACCGTCCGGCCTCGGCGCGGACCGGATCGGGCAGCGTCACCTCGGCGTACAGCTCGTCGTCGCGCCGCCAGAGCGCGCCCAGGCCGCGGAAGGCCGGACCGTAGTGGATGCCGTCCGCCGCGCCGTCCTTCGTTCCGTGCTCCGCCGGGTTCTCGTAGAGCCCGTCGAGCGGCACCTCCTGCGCGCCGTGCGGCGGCCAGAGGCCGGCCGCGAACGGCTCGGCCTGCTCCACACCGGTGGTCAGCGTGCCGCTGGCGTGCAGGGTCCAGGGTTCCCCCTCGGGCGCGCCCGCGGGGCGTGAGGAGATCCGCACGGCGTGGCCGCCGGTTCCGGCGCTCTCCCCGGAGGGCTCGACGACCACCTGAAGCTGCCGCTCGCCCGCGTCGAGGCGCAGCGGGGCGGACAGGACCAGTTCCGCCACCCGGTCGCAGCCGACGTGGTCACCGGCGTGCACGGCCAGCTCGATCAGCGCGGTGCCCGGCAGCACCGCCGCGCCGCCGACGCGGTGGTCGGCCAGCCACGAGCCGGTGGCGGCGAGCCGGCCGGTGCACACGAATCCGCCGTCGGCCAGCGGCAGACAGGCGCCGAGCAGCGGGTGCTCGGCGCCGGTCAGACCGGCGGCGCCGAGGTCGGCCGGGGACGATCCGGCCTCGGCCCAGTAGCGCTGCCGGTGGAAGGCGTACGTCGGCAGGTCCACGCGGCGCGCGCCGGTGCCCTCGTACAGCGCCCGCGGCACAGCCTCCCTGCCGTGCACGAGCAGCGGGCCGAGCACTTCGGCGAGGGTTGCGGTCTCGGGCCGGTCGCGGCGCAGCACCGCGCCGGTGAACGGCGCCCCGCCCGGGCGCGGTTGCCCGTCCCGGGCGGCGTCCTCCTCCGCGAGGCACTCCTCGACCGCGGCCACCAGGGCGGGGTCCGGGCCGAGTTCGACGAAGGTCTGCACGCCCGCGGCGCGCAGCCGGGTGACCGCGTCGTGGAAGCGCACGGTCTCGCGGGCCTGCCGCACCCAGTACCCGGGGTCGCCGAAGCGGTCGGCGTCCGGCTCCTCGCCGCAGGTCGGCACGGTGGGGATGCGCGCGGGGTGGTACGTCACCGATTCGGCGACCGCGCGCAGTTCCGTCAGCATCGGCTCCATCCGGGCCGAGTGGAAGGCGTGGCTCACCCGCAGCCGCTTGCTGGGGCGGCCCGGGAACCGCTCGGCCACCGCGAGCACGGCCTCCTCCTCACCGGACAGCACCACCGACGAGGGGCCGTTGACCGCGGCGAGGTCCACTCCGGGGCCCAGCAGCGGAGCGACATCGGCCGCTGCCGCCCGCAGCGCGAGCATCGCGCCGCCCTCCGGGAGGGCCTGCATCAGCCGGCCGCGGGCCGCCACCAGCCGGCAGGCGTCGTCCAGGGTGAGCACACCGGCCACGTGCGCCGCGGCCAGCTCGCCGACCGAGTGCCCCACCAGATAGTCGGGGGTGCCGCCGCAGGACTCCAGCAGCCGGTACAGCGCGACCTCCAGCGCGAACAGCGCCGGCTGCGCCCAGCCCGTCAGGACCAGCGCCTGCTCGTCGGCGAACATCACCTCGCGCAGCGGCGTGCCGGGCTCGGCCAGTTCGGCGTCGAGGCGTTCGCACACGGCGTCCAGGGCAGCGGCGAACACCGGTGAGGCTCCGTACAGCTCCTTGCCCATGCCGAGCCGCTGGCTGCCCTGTCCGGTGAACAGGAACGCCACGCGACGCGACGCGCCCCGGCCGTGCGCCACGCCCGGCGCGGCGCCGCCGGCCGCGATCGCGTCGAGGCCGGCCAGCAGCCCTTCCCGGTCGGTGCCGATCGCGAGCGCGCGGTGGTCGAAGACGGTGCGTGTGGTGGCGAGGGAGAAGCCGACGTCGAGCGGGGCGAGTTCGGGCTGCCGCACCAGGTGCGCGCGCAGGGCGGCGGCCTGGGCGCGGACCGCCGCCTCGGTGCGCCCGGACACCAGCAGCGGCAGCACCGGCGGCGCCGGCCTGGTCACGGGCGCCGGGGTGGCTGCCGTGCGGGATGCCGGGGCCTCCAGGATGACGTGCGCGTTGGTGCCGCTGATGCCGAAGGAGGAGACGCCCGCGCGCCGGGGCCGGCCAGCCGCCGGCCACGGCACCGCCTCGGTGAGCAGCTCGATGTGCCCGGCCGACCAGTCGACCTGCTCGGTCGGCTTGTCCACGTGCAGCGTCGGCGGCAGCACGCCGTGCCGCATCGCCTGGACCATCTTGATGACGCCGCCGACGCCGGCGGCGGCCTGGGCGTGGCCGATGTTCGACTTGATCGAGCCGAGCCACAGCGGCCGGTCCTCGGGGCGGTCCTGACCGTAGGTTTCCAGGAGCGCCTGCGCCTCGATCGGGTCACCGAGCACGGTCCCGGTGCCGTGCCCCTCGACGGCGTCCACCTCCGTGGGCCGCAGCCCCGCGCGGGACAGCGCCTGGCGGATGACGCGTTCCTGGGCGGGGCCGTTGGGCGCGGTGAGGCCGTTGGAGGCGCCGTCCTGGTTGACGGCCGAGCCGCGCAGCACGGCGAGCACCCGGTGCCCGTTGCGGCGCGCGTCGGAAAGCCGCTCCATCAGCAGCATGCCGACGCCCTCCGCCCATCCGGTGCCGTCGGCCGCGGACGCGAAGGACTTGCACCGGCCGTCGGGGGCGAGGCCGCGCTGGCGGCTGAAGTCGACGAAGGTGCCCGGGGTGGCCATCACGGCGACGCCGCCGGCCAGCGCCGTGTCGCACTCGCCCTCCCGCAGCGCCTGCGCGGCCAGGTGCATCGCCACCAGCGAGGAGGAGCACGCGGTGTCGACGGTCACCGCCGGCCCGTGCAGGCCCAGGAGGTAGGCGACCCGCCCGGTGGCCACGCTGCCCGCGGATCCGGTGCCGAGGAACCCTTCGGCGCCCTCGGGGACGGTCTGCAGCCGCGCCAGGTAGTCGTGGTACATGACGCCGGCGAACACGCCGGTGGTCCCTCCGCGCAGCTCGGCGGGGTCGATGCCGGCGGACTCGACCGCCTCCCAGGACGTCTCAAGCAGCAGCCGCTGCTGCGGGTCCATGACCACCGCCTCGCGCGGCGAGATGCCGAAGAAGGCCGCGTCGAACTCGGCGGCGTCGTGCAGGAAGCCGCCCTCCCGCACATAGCTCGCCCCGCCGGCGTCCGGGTCCGCGTCGTACAGCCGCTCCAGGTCCCAGCCGCGGTCGGACGGGAACGGCGTGACCCCGTCGGCGCCGGAGATCACCATGTCCCACAGGTCGTCCGGGGTGCGGACCCCGCCGGGGTACCGGCAGGCCATGCCGACGATGGCGATCGGGTCGTCGGTGTCCGCTGCGCGCCGTACCGGCAAGCTCGTGGCCTGCTGGGGCTGTTCGTCTCCGAGCAGCCGTTGCCCCAGGTGGCGTGCCACGGCGTCGGCGGTCGGGTGGTCGAAGACCAGGGTCGCGGACAGCCGCAGGCCGGTGACCGCGCCCAGGTGGTTGCGCAGCTCGACCGCGGTGAGCGAGTCGAAGCCGAGGTCACGGAAGGGCTGGTCCACCGCCACGTCGTCCGGCGTGTCGTGGCCGAGCACGGTGGCGGCCTGCGCCTGCACGAGGGCGCGCAGGGCGGCCAGCCGGTCCTCGGGCGACAACGGCACGAGCCGGTCGACGAGCGATGCGGCCGCGGCCGCATCGGCGCGGGCCGCCCGTCGCCGGGGGGCCCGCACCAGGGAGCGGAACACCGGCGGCAGACGGTCGGCGGTCTGCCGCAGGGCGGCCAGGTCGAGCCGTACGGGCAGCACCGCCGCATGCCCCGACGCGCCCGCCAGGTCGAACAGGGCGGTGCCGTCCGCGGCGGTCAGCGGCAGCATGCCGCCGCGGGCCATGCGGCGCAGGTCGGCCTCGCCGAGCGCGTCGGTCATCTCGCCCGGCCCCGCCCACAGGCCCCAGCCCAGGGAGAGCCCGGCGAGTCCGTCGGCCGCGCGCCGCTCGGCGAGCGCGTCGAGGAAGGCGTTCGCGGCGGCGTAGTTGCCCTGGCCGGGCGCGCCGAGCGCGGCCGAGACCGAGGAGTACAGCACGAACGCCGTAAGCGGCGCGGCGGCCGTCAGCTCGTGCAGGTTGAGCGCGGCGTCCACCTTGGGGCGCAGTACCTGCCGCACCTGCTCGGGGCTCAGCGACGCCACCGTGGCGTCGGCGAGCACACCGGCGGTGTGCACGACGCCGGTCAGCGGGTGCTGCGCCGGGATGTCGTCGAGGACGGCCGCCAGCGCGGCGCGGTCCGCCGCGTCGCACGCGACCAGGGTGACCTCGGCGCCGAGTTCGCTCAGGTCGGCGACCAGGTCGGCCGCGCCCGGCGCCGCCGCGCCCCGGCGGCTGAGCAGCAGCAGGCGGCGCACGCCGTGCGTGGTGACGAGGTGGCGGGTGATCACGCCGCCGAGGTGTCCGGTGGCGCCGGTGACGAGCACGGTGCCGCTCGGGTCCCAGACCGGGGCAGGATCGGCCGTCAAGGCAGTGCCTGAACTGGCTTCCTGGGCCTGGTCCGCTGCCGGCTGCGGCGGCGCCGTCACGCCGGTGAGCCGGCCGGCGAGCAGCGCACCGTCCCGCACCGCGAGCTGCGGCTCCGCCGAGCCGATCGCGGCGGCGAAGGCAGCCCGGCCGTCGACGAGCTGGAAGCGGCCGGGGTGCTCGGACTGCGCCGACCGCACCAGGCCCCAGACCGCCGCGCCGGGCAGGTCCCGCACTGCGTCCGCGGGCCGGGCCGACACCGCGCCGTCGGCCGCGAAGACCAGCCTGCTCGCCTCGAACCGCTCGTCCGCGAGCCAGTCCTGGATCAGTGTGAGGGCCCGCAGCACGGCGTCGTGGGTGGCCCGGGCCAGTTCCGCGCCCGATGGCCCTGTCGCGGTCACCACCACGTCCGGTACGGCCCGTCCGGCATCGACGGCGGCACGCAGCGCCGCCAGGTCCGGGTACCGCTCACCGCTGCCGGGCAGTACGCCGGCCCCGTCGAGGGCGACCCAGTCGGGCGCGTCGGCGTCCGGTGTCTGGACCGGTGTCCAGGCGACCCGGAACAGGGCGTCCCGCGGGGCCGCGTCCGCCGGCTGGGCCGCGGCGGGGTCCGCGGCCATCGGCCGGAGCGTGAGCGAGGCCGCCTCCGCGACGGGCCGCCCCGAGACATCGGCGACCTGGAGCGTGACGCTGTCCTGTCCACTGGGCGTCAGGCGTGCCCGCAAGGCGGTGGCTCCCACCGCGTGCAGCGTCACCCCGCTCCAGGAGAACGGCAGCCGCCCGCGGGCGTCCTCCCCGCCGGGCTCGGTGGCCCGGACGGCACCGAGCGCCATCGCGTGCAGCACCGAGTCCAGCACCGCCGGGTGCATGTGGAACGAGTCGGTGTCCGGCTGCGCCGGGTCGGTGAGCAGTGCCTCGGCGAAGAGTTCGTCGTCGCGCCGCCACGCCCGGCGCAGCCCGCGGAAGGCCGGCCCGTACCGCAGGCCCAGTTCTGCCAGGCCGTCGTAGAGCCCGTCCAGCTGCAGCTCCTGGGCCCCGTCCGGGGGCCACTGGGCCAGGCCGTACTCCGCGTCCCGGGGTTCGTCGGCCGTGGCCGGCGCGATCAGGCCGGTGGCGTGCGGGGTCCACTGCTCGGCCGGTTCGTCGTCGCGCCGGGACGACACCTGCAGGGAGCGGCAACCGTCGGCGTCCGGCGCGCCGACCAGCAGCTGCAGATGCACGACACCGGTCTCCGGGATCACCAGCGGAGCCGTGAGGGTCAGCTCCTCGACCCGTTCGCAGCCGACTCGCTCACCGGCGCACAGGGCGAGTTCGAGGAATCCGGTACCGGGGAACACGATCTGGCCGGCGACCTGGTGGTCGGCCAGCCACGGCTGCGTCTTCCCGGACAGCCCGCCCAGCAGCAGTACGTCTCCGGACCCCGCCAGGCTGATGACGGCCTGCAACAGGGGGTGCCCGGCCCGCGTCGAGCCGAGCGGCAGCGGACCGGCGGTCAGGCGGGCGGTGGGCCAGTAGCGCTGGTGCTGGAAGGCGTAGGTGGGCAGGTCCACCGTCCGGGCGCCGGTCGGGGCGTAGAACGCCGCCCAGTCCACGTCGACGCCGGCCGCCCACAGGTGTGCGAGGGCCGTGACGGCGCTGACGGCTTCGGGCCGCTTGCGGTGCAGCACGGGTACGGCGAGCGGCGCGGACGCGTCATCGGCGGTGGCCGTCTCCTCGACGGCGGCCGTGAGGGTGGCGTCGGGGCCGACTTCCACGTAGCGGGTGACGCCCAGGGCGGTCAGGCGGCTGATCGCGTCGGCGAAGGCGACCGTGCCGCGGACCTGGTCCACCCAGTACGGGGCGGTGAACTCCTCGGTCAGCTCACCCGTGAGCGTCGAGACGATCGGTATCGACGGATGCCCGTACGACACTGCGGCCGCGGCTTGCCCGAACTCCTCCAGCATCGGGTCCATCAGCGCCGAGTGGAAGGCGTGGCTGACCTCAAGCCAACGCCCCTGGCGGTCGGGCAGGGCGGCGGCCACCGTCTCGACGGCCTCGCGCGTGCCGGAGACCACCACTTGGCCCGGGGCGTTCACCGCCGCCACCGAGACGCCCTCGGCAAGCAGCGGAGTGACCTCGTCGACGGTCGCCCGTACCGCCCACATCGCGCCGCCCTCGGGCAGCGCCTGCATCAACCGGGCACGGGCGGCCACCAGTTCACAGGCGTCCGCCAGCGACAGCACACCCGACACATGCGCAGCCACCAGCTCACCCACCGAGTGGCCGACGAGGTAATCGGGCGTGACACCCCACGACTCCACCAGCCGGAACAGCGCCACCTCAACCGCGAACAGCGCGGGCTGCGCCCAGCCGGTCTGCCCCAGCGCCCGGGCGTCGGTGAACATCACCTCCCGCAACGGACGGTCCAACAGCTGATCGAAGTGCGCACACACCTCATCGAGAGCGGTCGCGAACACCGGGAAGACCTCCGCCAACTCCCGGCCCATACCGACCCGTTGGCCACCCTGACCGGAGAACACAAACCCCGTCAGGCCGGAGCGAGCCACACCCGGCACCAGCTCACCGGCCGCCACAACAGCAAGCTGCGTACGCAGTTCCTCGGCATCTGCGCCCAGCACGACCGCGCGATGCTCCAGACCCGAACGTGTGGTCGCCAACGACAACCCCACATCCACCGCACCCATATCCGCATCCGGGACCACGGACAGCAACCGCGCGGCCTGCGCCGCCACCCCCTCCCGAGAACGGGCGGACACCACCCACGGCACCACCGGCAGACCGACCACAGGCGCCGCCGCAGCCTCCTCCTCCAGCCCGGCCGGGGCCTCCTCCAAGATGACATGCGCGTTCGTACCACTGACACCGAACGCCGACACGCCCGCCCGGCGCGGCTGCTCGCCGCGCGGCCACTCACGCGCCTGCGCCAGCAACTCCACCGCACCCGACGACCAGTCCACATGCGACGACGGCCTCTCGGCATGCAGCGACTTCGGCAGACTCCCGTGCCGCATCGCGAGAATCATCTTCATCACGCCCGCGACACCGGCGGCGGCCTGCGTGTGCCCGATGTTCGACTTCACCGAACCCAGCCACAACGGCCGCTCTTCAGGGCGCTCCTGGCCGTACGTCGCCAACAACGCCTGCGCCTCGATCGGATCACCCAGCGTGGTGCCCGTGCCGTGCGCCTCCACCGCGTCTATCTCGGACGCGGGCAGGCCGGCGTTGGCCAGCGCCTCGCGGATGACGCGCTGCTGCGAGGGGCCGTTCGGCGCCGTCAACCCGTTCGACGCGCCGTCCTGGTTGACCGCGCTGCCGCGCACCACCGCCCACACCCGGTGACCGTTGCGCCGCGCGTCCGACAGGCGTTCCAGGACGAGCACACCCACACCCTCGCCCCAGCCGGTGCCGTCCGCGTCGTCGGAGAACGCCTTGCACCGACCATCAGCGGCCAGACCGCCCTGCTTGTCGAACTCCACAAACGCACCCGGCGTCGACATCACCGTCACCCCACCAGCCAGAGCAAGCGAACACTCACCCGACCGCAGAGCCTGAGCCGCAAGGTGGAGCGCGACCAACGACGACGAACAAGCCGTATCGATCGTCACCGCCGGGCCTTCGAGCCCCAGCGCATACGACACCCGACCCGACAGCACACTGCCCGAACTACCCGTACTGGCGTAGCCCTCCATGGACTCGCCCGCCAAGGCCATCGCGGTGGGGTAGTCCTGCCCGTTGGTGCCCGCGAACACCCCCACGGGCAGCCCGCGCAGCGACAGGGGTGCGATGCCCGCGCGTTCCAGGGACTCCCAGGCGACTTCGAGGAGCAGTCGCTGCTGCGGGTCCATCGCCAGCGCCTCACGCGGCGAGATGCCGAACAGCCCGGCGTCGAAGTCCGCCATGCCGTCGACGAAGCCTCCGACGCCCGGACCGCCGTCCCAGCCACGGTCCTCGGGGAAGGCGCCCATCGCGTCGACGCCGTCCGCCAGCAGCTCCCACAGGTCTTCGGGCGAGGCGACGCCGCCGGGGAAACGGCAGCCCATGCCCACCACGACCACCGGGTCGGCCCCGGCCGACTCCATGTCCCTCAGGCGCTGTTTGGTCTCGTGGAGTTCGAGCGTGACCTTCTTCAGGTAGCCGAGAAGTCTTTCCTCGTCGCTCATCAGCTCACCGGGTCCCGATCTCGTTGTCGATAAGGTCGAAGATGTCGTCGGATGTGGCGGCTTCGATCTTCGCCGAGATGTCAGCGGCACCGTCGTCGGTCGAGGTCCCGTCCAGTCGTTTCACCAGTTGTTGCAGGCGCCACGTGACACGCAGGCGCGCGACCTCCTGTGCCGACAGGGCCAGCAGGGCGGCTTCGAGCCGGTCCAGCTCGGTGCCGGTGTCCCGGGCCTCATCCGGGGATGCGTCGGGCAGCCGGCCCAGCAGGAACTCGACGAGAGCCAACGGGGTCGGATGGTCGAAGACGAGCGTCGACGGCAGCTTCAGGCCGGTCTCGGCCGCCAGGGCGTTGCGGAGTTCGACGGCGGTCAGCGAGTCGAAGCCAAGGTCGCGGAAGGCCTTCGACACGTCCACCGCGGCCGCGTCGGCGAAGCCCAGCACGGCCGCGACCTGACCGCGTACGACGTCCGTCACCATGGTGCGCCGTGCGACACCGACGACGCCGGCGAGCCGGTCCCGCAGTCCGACGGCCCCGCCGGTCTGCTCACCGGTGGTGGTGCCCTGTGGTGCGACCTCGTCCCACAGGCGGCTCGCCCGAAGCGCGGTCACACTGGGCACGAAGCGGCTCCAGTCCACGTCGGCGACGGCGAAGCAGCCCGAGGCGGAGCCGAGGATGCCGACCGCGGTCTCGGGGTCCAGCGGCCGCACGCCGCCCCGTCCGAGCCGGGTGCGCACCGTCTCATCGGCCGCCATGCCACTCTCGGCCCACGGACCCCACGCCACCGACGTGCCCACCAGACCCCGCGCCCGCCGATGCTCCACCAACGCATCCAACGCCGCATTCGCCGCCGCATACGAACCCTGACCCGCACCACCCCACACACCAGCCGCAGAAGAGAACACGACGAACGCGTCCAACTCCCGCTCCCCCAGCGCATGGTGCAGGTGCCAGGCCGCACCAGCCTTGGCACCCCACACCCCAGCCAGCCGATCGACCGTCAGACCCTCGACCACCCCGTCATCCAGCACACCCGCGGCATGCACCACCGCCGACACCTCATGGCGACGCAACAACTCCTCCACATCCTGAAGGACACCGACGTCACACGCCTCCACATCCACCCGCGCGCCCAGCGCCCGCAACTCATCGCACAGCAGACCGGCACCCTCGGCCGCCATGCCCCGCCGACTCACCAGCACCACATGCCCGGCACCACGCCGCACCGCCCACCGCGCCACCCGCGCACCCAACGCACCCGTACCACCCGTGATCAGCACCGTCCCCGACGGCGACCACGCATCGGCATCACTTGGCCGGGCGTGTGCCAATCGCCGCCCGAGGACGGCCCCGCCGCGTACGGCGAGCTGGTCCTCACCGGCGACGCCACGGGCCAGTGCCTCCGCCAAGCGCGCAACCGAACCGCCCGTGGGTTCGGCCGGCACATCGACCAGCCCACCCCAACGGTCCGGCTCCTCCAACGCCACCACCCGGCCCAGACCCCACACGGCAGCACGCACCGGATGCGTCAGCTGATCACCGGACCCGGTCGACACCGCACCCGACGTCACCACCCACACCCGAGCATCCAGCCCCGCATCCCCCAAGGCCTGGACGAGCGTGACCGTACCGGCGAGGCCGAGCGCCAGGCCCGGGTGCTCCGGGTGGTCCCGCTCGTCCTGCCCGAGGAACGACACCACGGTCCCGCAGTCGGCGAACTCCACGAGCCGCCCTGCCAGCACCTTCCTGTCCAGATCCGCCGCGCCGAGCCGTAGGCGGCTCACCCGTGCGCCGCGCGAGGCCAGCTCCGCAGCCATCGCGTCCACCCACGCGCCGGCGGCCTCCTCGGGCTCCACGAGCAGCCAGCCGCCCGACACCTCTGTGCCGTTGGACGGTCCGAGCGGCGTCCAGGTGACCTCGTACCGCAGTTTGTCGGCCTCCGCACGATCGCGGCGGCGGCGTTGCCATGCCGAGAGCGCCGGCAGGGTCTCCCCCAGGGGCGCCTTCAGATCGACGCCGAACTCCTCGGCGAAGAGATCGGCGTCACTGCGCTCGACCGCGTCCCAGAACGAAGCGTCGGTGCCCGCTTCGGCGCCGGCGACGGTCTGCTGCCGCAGGCTCGGCCAGTAGCGTTCGTGCTGGAAGGCGTAGGTGGGCAGGTCGACGGTCCTGGCGCCGGTCGGGGCGTAGAAGGCCGTCCAGTCGACCGGGCCGCCGTCCGCCCACAGGCGTGCGAGGGCCGTCACAGCCGTAACCCCTTCGGCACGCTTGCGGTGCAGCACCGGCACCGCGAGGACGTCGTCCTCGCACGTCTCACCGACCGCCCCGACCAGGCTCGCGTCCGGGCCGACCTCCACGAAGCGGGTGACGCCCAGGGCGGTCAGGCGACTGATCGCGTCGGCGAAGCGGACCGTGCCCCGCACCTGGTCCGCCCAGTACGTGGCGGTGAACTCCTCGACCGGCTCGCCGGTGAGCGTGGACACGATCGGTATCGACGCACGCCCGTACGACACTCCGGCCGCGGCCTCCCCGAAGCCCGACAGCATCGGGTCCATCAACGCCGAGTGGAAGGCGTGACTGACCTCAAGCCAACGCCCCTGGCGGTCGGGCAGGGCAGCAGCTACCGCCTCGACGGCCTCGCGCTTACCGGAGACCACCACCTGGCCCGGGGCGTTCACCGCCGCCACCGACACGCCCTCCACCAGCAGCGGAGCGACCTCATCGACAGTCGCCCGTACCGCCCACATCGCGCCGCCCTCGGGCAGCTCCTGCATCAACCTGGCCCGGGCAGCCACCAGTTCACAGGCATCCGCCAGCGACAACACACCCGACACATGCGCAGCCGCCAACTCACCCACCGAGTGCCCGACCAGATAGTCGGGCGTGACACCCCACGACTCCAGGAGCCGGAACAGCGCCACCTCAACCGCGAACAGCGCAGGCTGCGCCCAGCCGGTGTTGTCCAACACCCCGTCCGGGTCGGCGGACATCACCTCCCGCAGCGGACGGTCCAACAGCTGATCGAAGTGCGCACACACCTCGTCGAGGGCGGTCGCGAACACCGGGAAGGTCTCCGCCAACTCCCGGCCCATACCGACCCGCTGACCACCCTGACCGGAGAACACAAACCCCGTCAGGCCGGTGTGGGCCGTGCCTGAGACGATCTCCGGCACCCGCTCACCAGCAGCCACCGCGCCCAACCGCCCACGCAGCCCGTCCAGGTCCGCGCCCAGCACGACCACCCGCTGCTCCAGACCCGAACGCGTGGTCGCCAACGACAGCCCCACATCCAGCGCATCCAGCCCGTTCACCCCGGACGCCAACCGCGCGGCCTGCGCCGCCACCCCCTCCCGGGAACGGGCGGAGACCACCCACGGCACTACCGGCAGACCGACCTCCGATGCCGCGTCCTCGGCCGTGCCCGTCTCTTCTAGCTCCGCCAAAGGCTCTTCCGCCGGGACCTCCTCCAAGATGACGTGGGCGTTGGTGCCGCTGACACCGAAGGACGACACACCGGCCCGCCGCAACCGCTCGCCGCGCGGCCACTCACGCGCCTCGGCCAGCAGCCGCACCGCACCGGCCGACCAGTCCACGTGCGTCGATGGCGTCTCGGCATGCAGCGTCTTCGGCAGACTCCCGTGCCGCATCGCGAGAATCATCTTCATCACGCCCGCGACACCGGCGGCGGCCTGCGTGTGCCCGATGTTCGACTTCACCGAACCCAGCCACAACGGCCGGTCATCGGGACGCTCCTGGCCGTAGGTGGCCAGCAGCGCCTGCGCCTCGATCGGATCACCCAGCGACGTACCCGTACCGTGCGCCTCCACCACGTCCACCTCGGACGCCGCGATTCCGGCGTTGGCCAGTGCGGTGCGGATGACGCGCTGCTGCGAGGGGCCGTTCGGCGCCGTCAGCCCATTGCTCGCGCCGTCCTGGTTGACCGCGCTGCCCCGCACCACTGCCAAGACCCGATGCCCGTTACGCCGCGCATCTGACAACCGTTCCAGGACGAGCACACCCACACCCTCGCCCCAGCCCGTGCCATCCGCGTCGTCGGAGAACGCCTTGCACCGGCCATCGCCAGCCAGACCACCCTGCCTGTCGAACTCCACAAACGCACCCGGCGTCGACATCACCGTCACACCACCAGCCAGGGCAAGGCCGCATTCAGACGACCGCAGGGCCTGAGCCGCAAGGTGGAGCGCGACCAGCGACGACGAACAAGCCGTATCGATCGTCACCGCCGGGCCTTCGAGTCCCAGCGCATACGACACCCGACCCGACAGCACACTGCCCGAACTGCCGATTCCGGCATAACCGTCACCCGACTCACCGGCCAACGCCAACAACGCCGGATAATCCTGCCCATTGGTCCCCGCAAACACCCCGACCTGCTGCCCACGCAACGACAGCGGAGCAACACCGGCACTTTCCAACGACTCCCAGGCAACCTCAAGGAGCAACCGCTGCTGCGGATCCATCGCCAACGCCTCACGCGGCGAAATCCCGAACAACCCGGCATCGAAGTCGGTTGCTCCCTCGACGAAGCCACCCACCCGGGCGTATCCGGCACCCGCGCCCTGGATGTGGTCCCAGCCGCGGTCGGCGGGGAAGCCGCCCACGGCGTCCACACCGTCGGCGAGCAGCTCCCACATATCTTCGGGCGAGGCGACGCCGCCGGGGAAACGGCAGCCCATGCCCACCACGACCACCGGATCGTCCACGGCCGCCGGGGACGCGGTGACCGCCGTCGCTGCCGAGGCGTCCTCGGTCGCGCCGAACAGCCGGGTCAGCAGTTCTTCAGTCAGGGCCTCGACGGAGGGGTAGTCGTACACCAGCGTCGACGGGAGCGTGAGGGCGGTCTCGGCCACGAGGCCGTTGCGGAGTTCGACGGCGGTCAGCGAGTCAAAGCCGAGCTCGCGGAAGGGCTTGGACACGTCCACTGCGGTCGCGTCGGTGAAGCCCAGTACGGCCGCGGCCTGGCCACGTACCGCCTCCATCAGGGCCGTCCGGCGAGCCGCCCCCGACAGTCCGGTCAAGCGGTTCCGCAGCCCACCACCCACCGGCTCGACACGCTCAACCGCCACAGCCGCACCCGGCGCCACCTCCTCCCACAACCGGCTACCACGCACCGCAGTGACCCCAGGAACGAACCGCCCCCAGTCCACATCAACAACCGTCACACAACCCGAAACCACACCGAGTACGTCGACGGCAACCTCGGGGTCCAGCGGCCGCACGCCGCCCCGTCCGAGCCGGGTGCGCACCGTCTCGTCGGCCGCCATACCCCCCTCAGCCCACGGACCCCACGCCACCGACGTGCCCACCAGACCCCGCGCCCGCCGATGCTCCACCAACGCATCCAACGCCGCATTCGCCGCCGCATACGAACCCTGACCCGCACCACCCCACACACCAGCCGCAGAAGAGAACACGACGAACGCGTCCAACTCCCGCTCCCCCAGCGCGCGATGCAGGTGCCAGGCCGCACCAGCCTTGGCACCCCACACCCCAGCCAGCCGATCGACCGTCAGACCCTCGACCACCCCGTCATCCAGCACACCCGCGGCATGCACCACCGCCGACACCTCATACCGGCCGAACAGCCCCTCCACATCCGCCCGCGCGCCGACGTCACACGCCTCCACATCCACCCGCGCGCCCAGCGCCCGCAACTCATCGCACAGCAAACCGGCACCCTCGGCCGCCATGCCCCTCCGACTCACCAGCACCACATGCCCGGCACCACGCCGCACCGCCCAGCGGGCAACCCGCGCGCCCAACGCACCCGTACCACCCGTGATCAGCACCGTCCCCGACGGCGACCACACCTCTTCATCCGCAGCCGACGCGGCGGCCGCCGGCACCAGTCGTCGGCCGAGAACGGCGCCCCGGCGAACGGCCACCTGGTCCTCGCCGCCGGCCCCGCCGGCCAGCACCTCGACCAGCCGGCCCAGCGAATCCTCCCCGGCCCGCACCGGCACATCCACCAGACCACCCCAACGGTCCGGCTCCTCCAACGCCACCACCCGGCCCAGACCCCACACGGCAGCACGCACCGGATGCACCACATCGTCCCCGGGCACCGCCGACACCGCACCCGACGTCACCGCCCACACCCGAGCATCCAGCCCCGCATCCCCCAGGGCCTGCACCAAAGCGACCGTGTCGGCGAGGCCGAATGCCAGGCCCGGGTGCTCCGGGTGATCCCGTTCGTCCTGTCCCAGGAAGGAAACCACCCGAGCACAGTCCGCGAACCCGGCCAACCGCCCGGCCAGCCCCGCCCGG
This sequence comes from Streptomyces sp. NPDC059003, assembly GCF_042740445.1. Taxonomy (NCBI): domain Bacteria; kingdom Bacillati; phylum Actinomycetota; class Actinomycetes; order Kitasatosporales; family Streptomycetaceae; genus Streptomyces; species Streptomyces sp. NPDC059003. The sequence goes on from NZ_JBHYJH010000106.1 coordinate 26,459, forward strand.
TCCAGATCACCAGCAGCCAACCGCAACCGCTCCACCCGAGCACCACGCGAGACCAACGCCTGCGCCAACGCATCCGCCCACGGATCGGCCACCTCAGCCAACTCCACCAGCAGCCAGCCGCCCGACACATCGCTCACCTCGTCGGTGGCCACCGGGCGCCAGGCGACCTCGTACCGCAAGCTGTCTTCAGGGGTGCGTTCCGCGCGCTGCCGTCGGGGTAGCGCCCCGTCGGGGTTCTGCATCCAGTAGCGGTCCCGGGCGAAGGGGTAGGTCGGCAGGTCGGTGATCTGTGCGCCGGTGCGGGCGTAGAAGGCCTGCCAGTCGACCCGGCCGCCGTCCACCCACAGCCGGGCCAGTGCGGTCACCGCGCTGGTCGGCTCCGGCCGGTCCCGGCGCAGCAATGCCACCGCGAGTGCGCCGTCTCCGCACGTCTCGTCGATGGCGCCGACCAGGTTCGTGTCCGGGCCGAGTTCCACAAAGCGGGCCACTCCCTGCGCCCGCATCCACGTGATCGCGTCCGCGAACCGAACCGTCCCCCGCGCCTGATCCGTCCAGTACGAGGGGGTGAACTCGGTCACCGGCTCACCGGTGAGTGTGGAGACGATCGGCAGCTGCGGGCGTGCGTACGTCACTGTCGCGGCCAGCCGGGCGAACTCGTCCAGCATGGGGTCCATCAGGGGCGAGTGGAAGGCGTGGCTGGTCTCCAGTCGGCGGCCCTTGCGGTCCGTGAGTCCGGCGGCCGCCGTCTCGACGGCCTCCCGCTCGCCCGACAGCACCACTTGGGCCGGTGCGTTCACCGCCGCCACCGACACGCCATCGACCAGCAGCGGGGTGACCTCGCCGACGGTGGCCCGTACTGCCCACATGGCACCGCCCTCGGGCAGCGTCTGCATCAACCGGGCGCGGGCGGCGACCAGTTCGCAGGCATCGGCCAGCGACAGCACACCCGACACATGCGCGGCCGCGAACTCGCCGACGGAGTGGCCGACGAGGTAGTCGGGCGTGACGCCCCACGACTCCAGGAGCCGGAACAGCGCCACCTCGAGCGCGAACAGCGCGGGCTGCGCCCAGCCGGTCTGCCCCAGTGCCTGGGCGTCGGTGAACATCACCTCTCGCAGCGGGCGGTCGAGCAGCTGGTCGAAGTGCGCGCACACCTCGTCCAGCGCGGTCGCGAACGCCGGGAAGGTCTCGGCCAGCTCCCGGCCCATACCGACCCGTTGGCCGCCCTGGCCGGAGAACACGAACCCGAGCCGTGCCCGGGAGCGTCCGGTTCCGCCGCGTACCGTGCCCTGGACGGCGTGCGGGGTGGTGGCGCCGGCTGTCAGGGCCTCCAGGGCGCCGCCCGCCGCGTCCACGTCGGTCGCCAGGACCACGGCGCGGTGTTCGAAGGCGGCACGGCCGGTGGCCAGTGCGTAGCCGATGTCCGTCGGCCGGGTGTCGGGGCGCGCGGTCAGTGACGAGCGCAGCCGGGCCGCGAGCTTGGGCAGCGTCTCGGGCTGCCTGGTGGACAGCGTCCAGGGCACGAGCGGCATCGGCACCGCCGGAGCCGCCGGTTCGTCCTCGGTGGGGTCGGTTTCGCCGGGAGCCTCCTCCAGGATGACGTGGGCGTTCGTACCGCTGATGCCGAAGGACGAGACGCCGGCGCGTCTCGGGTGTTCCCCGCGCGGCCACTGGCGCGCCTGGGTGAGCAGTTCCACGGCGCCCGCCGACCAGTCCACGTGTGACGACGGCGTCTGGGCGTACAGCGTCCTGGGCAGCAGTTCGTGGCGCAGCGCGAGCACCATCTTCATCACGCCCGCGACCCCGGCCGCGGCCTGGGTGTGCCCGAGGTTCGACTTCACCGAGCCCAGCCACAACGGCCGGTCATCGGGACGGTCCTGGCCGTACGTCGCGAGCAGCGCCTGTGCCTCGATCGGGTCGCCCAGCGTGGTGCCGGTGCCGTGCGCCTCCACCGCGTCCACCTCGGACGCCGTGATTCCGGCGTTGGCCAGGGCGGTGCGGATGACGCGCTGCTGGGAGGGGCCGTTCGGCACGGTGAGGCCGTTGGAGGCGCCGTCCTGGTTGACGGCGGTGCCGCGTACCACCGCGAGGATGCGGTGGCCGGCGCGGCGGGCGTCGGAGAGCCGGCTGACGACCAGCAGGCCGACGCCCTCCGACCAGCCGGTGCCGTCGGCGTCGTCGGAGAAGGCCTTGCACCGGCCGTCGGCCGCCAGGCCTTGTTGGCGGCTGAACTCCAGGAACATGCCGGGTGTCGACATCACGGTGACCCCGCCGACGAGCGCCAGCGAGCACTCGCCCGACCGCAGGGAGGTGACGGCCATGTGCAGTGCCACCAGGGAGGAGGAGCACGCCGTGTCCACGGTGACCGCCGGGCCCTTCAGGCCCAGCGTGTAGGCGATGCGGCCGGAGGCGACGGCCATGGAGTTGCCGGTGAGCAGGTAGCCCTCGACGCCCTGCGGCAGCTCGGTGAGGTGGGAGCCGTAGCCGGTGGAGGCCGCGCCGACGAAGACGCCGGTGTCGGTGTTCTTCAGGGTGGTGGGATCGACGCCGGCGTGCTCGAAGGCCTCCCAGGACGCCTGGAGCAGCAGCCGCTGCTGCGGGTCCATCGCCAGTGCCTCACGCGGGCTCATGCCGAAGAAGGCCGGGTCGAACTGGGTCGCGTCGTGGACGAATCCGCCTTCTCGGGCGTAGCTCGTGCCGGGCCGGGTGGGGTCGGGGCTGTAGAGGTGCTCCAGGTCCCAGCCGCGGTCGACGGGGAAGGCGGACATGCCGTCGCCGCCTCGTTCGAGGAGCCGCCACAGGTCGTGCGGCGAGCGCACGTCGCCGGGCAGTCGGCAGCTCATGCCGACGATCGCGATCGGCTCGGTGTTCGCGGCCTCGATCTCCCGCAGCCGCCGGTTCGCCTGGCGCAGCTCGCCGGTGGCCTTCTTCAGGTAGTCGAGCAGCTTCTGCGGCTCGACGCTGTCGGTGCCGCGCACAGCCTGGTTCTCGGTCAAGACGCCCCACCAAGTTCGCCGTCGATCATTTTGAACAGCTCGTCGGCCGTGGCCGACTCCAGTTCGTCGGTCCCGTCGTCGTCCGCGGGTCCGCCGCCCGCGTCCGTGGCCGCGGCCCACTTCGCGGCGAGTGCCTGCAGGCGCTCTCCCACCGCGTCGTCCGGTGCGCCGTCGGCCGCCAGCCGGTCCAGCGCGCGCTCCAGCCGCTCGATGTCGTCGAGTACCGCGTGCGGGGCGGTGGCCGTCGCGGCCGTGCCGGCCGCCGCGTCCTCGCCGATGTCCTGGACCAGGTCGGTCAGCAGGTGGTCGGCGAGGGCGGCCGGTGTCGGGTAGTCGAAGACCAGCGTCGCGGACAGCCTGGTGCCGGACATGGTGCCGAGCCGGTTGCGCAACTCGATGGCGGTGAGGGAGTCGAAGCCCAGGTCGTTGAAGGTCTGCTCGGCCTCGATCTCCTCGGCGGAGCCGTGCCCGAGGACCGCGGCCGCCTGTCCGCAGACCAGGTCCACCAGGTGGTCGGCCCGGTCTGCGGCGGGCAGTTCGCGCAGCCGGTCCGCCAGGGAGGCGGTCGCCTCCGCGGCGGGCGCGGCCGGCGCCGTGCGGCGTGTCGCCGCGCCCGCGAGCAGGCGCAGCAGCGGCGGTACGGGACCGGCCGCGAAGGCGCCCGGTGAGGTGTCCAGCCGCATCGGCAGCAGTGCCGCATAGCCGGTGGACAGCGCGAAGTCGAGCAGTGCGAGTCCCTGTTCCGCGGTCAGGGGCCGCAGCCCGGCCTGTTCCATCCGCGCGAAGTCGGTCTCCGTCAGGTGGCCGGTCATCCCGCGGTCGGCCACCCACGGGCCCCAGGCCAGCGACACGGCGGGCACGCCGCGGTGCCTGGCCCAGCGGGCGAACTCGTCCAGGAAGGCGTTGGCCGCGGCGTAGTTGGCCTGCCCCGCACCGCCGAAGGTGCCGGCCGCGCCGGAGAACAGGACGAATGCCGCGAGGTCCGCGTGCTGCGTCAGCTCGTAGAGGTTCACCGCGGCGTCGGCCTTGGGCCGCAGCGTGGTGTCCAGGCGCTGCGGGGTGAGGGACGGGATGACCCCGTCGTCGACCACGCCGGCGACATGGACGACGGCCGTGAGCGGGTGCTCGGCGGGGATGGTGGCCAGGGTGCGTTCGAGCGCCGCCCGGTCCGCCGTGTCGCACGCCTCGACGCGTGCCGTGGCGCCCAGCTCCGCCAGCTCGGCGACCAGGTCGGCGGCGCCGTCGGCCGCCGGTCCGCGCCGGCTGGTGAGCAGCAGGTGGCGTGCGCCGTACCGCTCGACGAGGTGCCGGGCGACGTACCGGCCGAGGCCGCCGGTGCCACCGGTGACCAGCACGGTGCCGTCCGGGTCGGGCCGGGACGGCACGGTGAGCACCACCTTGCCGATGTGCCGGGCCTGGCTCATGTACCGGAACGCCTCCGGTGCCTGTCGCACGTCCCAGCTCGTCACCGGCAGTGGGCGCAGCGCGCCGGTCTCGATGAGCCGGAGCACCTCGGCGAGCATGTCGCCGATGCGCCCGGGTCCGGCCTCGATCAGGTCGAAGGCCCGGTAGCTGACGTCCGGGTGCTGGTGCGCGACCTGCTCGGGTTCCCGGATGTCGGTCTTGCCCATTTCCACGAACCGGCCGCCGGCGGCGAGCAGCCGCAGCGAGGCGTCGATGTGGTCCCGGGCCAGCGAGTTCAGCACGACGTCCATCCGGCCGGCCTTGGCGGCCGCACGGAAGCGTTCCTCGAAGGCCAGGTCACGGGAGGAGGCGATGTGGTCGTCGTCGAGGCCGAGGGCGCGCAGGCCGTCCTGCTTGGCCTGGCTCGCGGTGCCGAACACCTCGGCGCCGAGGTGCCGGGCGAGCTGCACGGCGGCCATGCCGACGCCGCCGGCGGCCGCGTGCACGAGCACCGCCTCGCCGGGCCGCACCTGTGCCAGGTCGACGAGGGCGTAGTACGCGGTGAGGAAGACCACCGGGACGGAGGCGGCCTGCCGGAAGGTCCAGTCGTCCGGCATCCGGGCGATCATCCGCTGGTCGGCGATGGTGACCGGGCCGAACGCCTTGCCGAACATGCCGAGGACGCGGTCGCCGGGCGCGAACCCGGTCACGTCCGGGCCGACTTCGGTGATGACGCCGGCGCCTTCGACGCCCATCGGGCCGGGGTCGCCGGGGTACATGTCCAGCGCGTTCAGCACGTCGCGGAAGTTCAGGCCTGCGGCGCGCACCGCGACCCGCACCTGGCCGGTGCCCAGCGGCTCCAGCGGCTCGGGGTCCGCGGCCAGGGTGAGGTTGGCGAGGCTGCCGCGTGCGGTGCTGTCCAGCCGCCAGGCCTCGGTGCCGGCGGGCGGCAGCAGGGTGCCGCCCGCGCCGGGCCGGGTCAGGCGTGCCGCGCTCACCTGGCCGTCCCGCACGACGAGTTGCGGCTCGTCGGAGGCGAGGATGCCGGGCAGTGCCCGGGCGGACTCCTCCGCCTCGTCAAGGTCGACGAGTACGAAGCGGCCGGGTTCCTCCGACTGCGCGGAGCGCACCAAGCCCCACACCGCGGCGGCGGCCGGGTCGCTCGGGCCCGCCGGGTCGCCGGCCGCGACGGCGCCGCGGGTGACGAGCACCAGCCGCGACGAGGCGAACCTGTGGTCCGCGAGCCACCGCTGCATGAGTTCCAGCACCTGGTGGGTCAGTGCCCGGGTGTCGGCCGCGATCCGGTCGGCGCCGGCCGCCGGGGTGTCCGCGGGTACCTCCCAGGCCCCCGCCTCGCCGGGCGAGGCCGCGAGGGTGCGCGCGGAGCCGCCCCGGCAGGGCAGCAGCACCACGTCCGGGACCGGCCCGTCGCCGAGCCCGTCCAGGTCGGCGACCGCGCGCGCTGCCAGCGTGTCCGTGATCCCCAGGCCGTCGGGGCCGAGCACGGCCCACTGCCGGGTACCGGACGCGCTCTCCTCGGACAGCGGCGTCGGGACGAAGTCGAGGCGGAACAGGTCCTGCGGGTAGCTGGTGCGCGGCGCGTGCAGGTGTGTCGCCGACACCTGGCGCATCGCCAGGGAGTCGACCACGGCGACGGGCCCGCCGGAGCCGTCGGCGATCGACAGGGCCAGCGCGTCGGGCCCGGCCTGCGACAGCCGTACCCGCAGGCTCGCGGCGCCCGGGGCGAACAGCGACACTCCGGACCAGGAGAACGGCAGCCGCTGCTGTCCGCTGCCGTCCAGCGCGACGAAGGTCAGCGCCTGGAGCGCCGCGTCGAGCAGCGGCGGGTGCAGCCGGTAGCCGGCGGCCTCGGCCGCGTGGGCCTGGTCCAAGGCGATCTCGGCGTACACGTCGGCCCCGGCCCGCCAGGCCCGGCGCAGGCCCTGGAAGGAGGGACCGTAGGCGAAGCCGCTCTGCCGGTACATCTCGTAGAAGTCGGTGACGTCGATGGTCTCGGCCCCGGGCGGCGGCCAGGAGACCAGGTCGTACGACGGCGCCGGACGACCGTGGCCCAGGGTTCCGGTGGCGTGCAGCGTCCACGGCACGTCCGCCGGGGCGCCGTCGGGCCGGGCGTGCATCCGCAGCGGGTGCAGCCCGGACTCGTCCGGCCCCTCGACCACGAGCTGCACCTGCACCGCGCCATCAGCGGGCAGCACCAGCGGGGCCGCCAGCGTCAGCTCCTCGACCCGGTCGCAGCCGACCGACTCGGCGGCCCACATCGCCAGTTCCAGGAAGGCGGTGCCCGGGAACAGGAGGGTGCCCATCACCTCGTGGTCGGCCAGCCACGGCAGGTCGCGCACGCCGATCCGGCCGGTGAACAGCTGTCCCCCGTCCCCGGCGAGCGCCACCGCCGCGCCGAGCAGCGGGTGACCGGCGTCGGCGAGTCCGGCCGCGGCCACGTCGCCCGCCCTGCGCGTCATCGGCCGGGGCCAGTACGGCTTCCGCTGGAAGGCGTAGGTGGGCAGGCCGGTGGGGCGGGCGCCGGTGCCGGCGTAGAACGCCGTCCAGTCCACGTCGACGCCGGCCGCCCACAGGTGTGCGAGGGCCGTGACGGCGCTGGCGGCTTCGGGCCGCTTGCGGTGCAGCACGGGTACGGCGAGCGCGGTGTCGCACGTCTCCTCGACGGCGGCCGTGAGGGTGGCGTCGGGGCCGACCTCCACGAAGCGGGTGACGCCCAGGGCGGTCAGGCGGCTGATCGCGTCGGCGAAG
>NZ_JBHYJH010000107.1:0-33519 GCF_042740445.1 Streptomyces sp. NPDC059003
GCGCCCCCCGGCGCCCCGCCCCCCGCCCCCGCGCCCCCGCCCCGCCCCGCCCGGCCCCGCCCCACCCCGCTCACGCCACCACGCGATCCCCCGCGCTCACGCCATCAGGTGATAGCCGGGAAAGTTCCCCGGCGGCCGCTCCCCCGCCGCCCCCTGGGTCACAGCCCGTACGAGGAGCTCACCGCCGACGAACGCGCCGCGCCAGGACGCGCCGAACCCGCCGAACAGCTCCTCGCGGTCCCCGCGGGAACGGGGCGTGCCGCGTCCCACCTTGAAGGCGCGGATCTGCGGCGCCAGCCGGTCGTACGTGTCCGGGTCGTCGGTGGACAGGGTGGCGACCAGGGCGCCGTTCGACGCGTTCATGGCGGCGAGCAGCTCGGCCTCCGTGTCGACCAGGACGATGGTGTCGACCGGGCCGAACGGCTCCGCGTGGTGCAGCGGTGAGGACGGCGGCGGCGCGAGGAGCGTGACTGGGTACATGTACGCGGAGGTGTCCTGCCCGGGCAGGAAGCGGTCGCTGTCGGGCGCGCCCCGGTGGAGGGGGACGGCGCCGCGGTCGACGGCCTCCGCGACCTGGTCGGTGAGCTCCTTGGCCTTGGCCGCGTTGATGAGCGGTCCGAAGTCCAGCTGCGGGAACGGGTCTTCGGGGTGCTCGACGGCGAGCGGGTGGCCGACACGCACGGTGCGTACCGCGGGCAGGTACGCGGCGAGGAACGCGTCGAACAGCTCGCGCTGGACGACGAAGCGCGGGTAGGCCGTGCAGCGCTGCTTGCCGTAGTCGAAGAGCTTGGGGACGAGCGCGCCGAGCGCGTCCCAGTCGCTGTAGTTCCAGATGCCCCAGGTGTTGAGTCCTTCCTGTTCGAGGATGTGTCGCTTGCCGAGGTCGGCGACGGCCGTGGCGACGGCGGCGCCGGTGTCCCGGCCGCCGACGAAGGAGACGCAGCCGATCTCCGGTGCACGCACGAGCGCTTCGGACAGCTCGCCGCCGCTGCCGCTGACGAGGGTGACGGGAATGCCTTCGCGAGCGATGAGCGCACTGGCCAGGGTGAGACAGGTGACGCCGCCGTCGGTCGGGGTCTTGGCGATGACCGCGTTTCCCGCAAGTGCCTGTACCAGCATTCCGTGAACGAGCACGCTCATCGGATAGTTCCAGCTCGCGATGTTCGATACCGGACCGTCCAGCGGTGACCTGCCGACGGCCATCGCGTCGATGCCGTCGACGTACCAGCGCACGCCGTCGACGGCCCGGTCCACGTCGGCCAGTGCGAGCCGCCAGGGCTTGCCGATCTCCCAGACGAGCAGCAGGGCGAGCAGGTCCCGGTGCGTGCCGAGGGCGTCGAGGGCCGCGGCGACGCGGGCCCGCCGCTCCGGCAGGGGGAGGTGGCGCCAGGCACGGTGCTGGTCGAGCGCGGCGCGCACGGCCCGCCGTGCGCCGGCGTCGTCCAGTCGCGGCGGGCCCGCGATGGGGCTCGCGTCGACGGGGCTGGTGGCGGGCAGGGGGCGGCCGTCGGCCTGCCAGCGGCCGTCCCACAGGTTCAGGACGCGGTCGTCGCGGAAGGCCTCGGGCGCGGCGGCGAGGCAGCGCCGCCAGGCATCGGACCAGGCCGTTCCGGCTTTGAGGACGCGGGTGTTGAGGCCGGTGGATGTCATGGGGTCACCCCCTCCGTCGTCTCAGGCCGCGCGTCCACCGCGGGGTCCCGTCCGATCCGGTCACGTACGAGCCGCGCGGTCCCGCTCGGCGTCGCGCCCACCCGTACGCCGGCCGTCTCCAGGGCGTGCTGCTTGGCCCGCGCGGCGCCGGACGAGCCGGACACGATGGCCCCGGCGTGGCCCATGGTCCTGCCCTCGGGGGCGGTGAACCCGGCGACGTAGGCGACGACGGGTTTGGTCATGTGCTCCTGGACGTAGGCCGCCGCGCGTTCCTCCGCGTCGCCGCCGATCTCACCGATGAGCACGACGAGTTCGGTGTCGGGGTCGGCTTCGAAGGCGGCGAGGCAGTCGATGTGGGTGGTGCCGATGACGGGGTCGCCGCCGATGCCGACACAGGTGGAGAAGCCGATGTCACGGAGCTCGTACATCAGTTGGTACGTGAGGGTGCCGGACTTGGAGACCAGGCCGATGCGGCCCGGCTTGGTGATGTCGGCGGGGATGATGCCGGCGTTGGACTGCCCCGGGGTGATCAGGCCGGGGCAGTTGGGGCCGATGACGCGGGTGCCGCGCTGACGTGCGTACGTGTGGAAGGCGACGGAGTCGTGCACGGGGATGCCTTCGGTGATGACGACGGCGAGGGCGATGCCCGCGTCGGCGGCCTCCATGACGGCCGCCTTGCTGAAGGCGGGCGGCACGAAGAGGACGCTGACGTCCGCCCCGGTCGCATCGCGCGCGTCGCGCACGGAGCCGAAGACGGGGACGGCGCGGTCGTCGAAGTCCACCGTGCGGCCCGCCTTGCGGGGCGTGACGCCGGCGACGACGTCCGTGCCGGCCGCGAGCATGCGGCGGGTGTGCTTCATGCCCTCGGCGCCGGTCATGCCCTGGACGAGGACCTTGCTCTCCTTGGTCAGATGGATCGCCATGTCCGGCTCCTCAGGCGGCGGGTGCTGCGTGGGCGAGTTCGGCGGCGCGGCGCGCGGCGCCGTCCATGGTCGTGGCCTGCTCGACGAGCGGGTGGGCGCGCGCGTCGAGCAGGGCGCGCCCGCGCGCGGCACTGTTGCCGTCGAGCCGGACGACGAGCGGTTTGGTCAGGCGTACGGCCTCCAGGGCCGCGATGATGCCGTCGGCGACCGCGTCGCAGGCGGTGATGCCGCCGAAGACGTTCACGAGCACGGAGGTGACGGACGGGTCGGCGAGGACGACCGCGAGGCCGTCGGCCATGACCTGGGCGGAGGCGCCGCCGCCGATGTCGAGGAAGTTGGCGGGCCTTGCGCCGCAGCCCGCGACGACGTCCAGGGTCGACATGACGAGGCCCGCGCCGTTGCCGATGATGCCGACCTGTCCGTCCAGCTTGACGTAGTGGAGCCCCTTGACGGCCGCGGCAGCTTCCAGCGGGTCCTCGTACGCCGTCTCCTGCGCGCGCCACCGTGCCTGCCGGAAGCGGGCGTTGTCGTCGAGGGTCACTTTTCCGTCAAGTGCGAGGATGTCTCCGCTCGTGGTCCGCACGAGCGGGTTGACCTCGACGAGCAGTGCGTCCTCGCGGCTGAGGACCTGCCACAGTCCCGCCAGGGTGGCGGCGGCTTCCTCGGGCAGCCGGGCGGCCGCGGCGATCTCGGCGGCCTTCGCCCGGGTGACGCCCACGGCGGGATCCACGGGGACGCGTACGACCGCTTCGGGGCGGGTGGCGGCCACCTCTTCGATGTCCATGCCGCCCTCGGCGGAGGCGATCGCGAGGAAGCGGCCCGCCGAGCGGTCCAGTGCGTACGAGACGTAGAACTCGCTCTCCGTAGAGATGGGTTCGGCCAACATCACCGTACGGACGGTGTGGCCCTTGATGTCCATGCCGAGCATCTGGCGTGCCGTCAGCTCGGCGGCGGCCGGGTCGGCGGCGAGTTTCACGCCGCCCGCCTTGCCCCTGCCCCCGGTCTTCACCTGCGCCTTGACGACGACGCGGCCGCCAAGGCGCTCGGCGCACGCGCGTGCCTCCTTGGCTGTGTCGGCGACCTCGGCGCGTGGCACCAAGATGCCGTACTCCTCGAAGAGTTCCCTTGCCTGGTGCTCGTACAGGTCCATGTCCGGCTCCTGTCTGAAAAGTGCCACACGCCCCCTGGACACCACTCACCGGATGCGGGATAACAGGCTTCATACAGTATTCGTCGACTGTATGCAATGTACTGCGAGGGCGCCACGATCGCAGCGAGCGCCCTCCAACTCCCCTACGAAGGGACAGGACTTCGCCATGGCCGACGACGGCAGCGACACCAGCCACACCCACATCTCCGGTGGACACCTGGTCGCCAAAGCACTCAAGGCGGAGGGTGTGGAGGTCATCTACACCCTCTGCGGCGGCCACATCATCGACATCTACGACGGCTGCGTCGACGAGGGCATCAACGTCGTCGACGTACGCCACGAACAGGTCGCCGCGCACGCGGCCGACGGGTACGCGCGGATCACCGGCACACCGGGCTGCGCGGTGGTGACGGCCGGCCCTGGCACCACCGACGCCGTCACGGGCGTCGCCAACGCCTTCCGCGCGGAGTCCCCGATGCTCCTGATCGGCGGCCAAGGGGCCCATACCCAGCACAAGATGGGCTCACTGCAGGACCTGCCGCACGTCGACATGATGACGCCCATCACCAAATTCGCCGCGACCGTGCCGGACACGGCGCGCGCCGCCGACATGGTGTCCATGGCCTTCCGCGAGTGCTACCACGGCGCCCCGGGGCCGTCCTTCCTGGAGATACCGCGCGACGTGCTCGACGCGAAGGTGCCACGGGAGCAGGCACGCGTCCCGCGCGCGGGGCACTACCGCGCCTCGACCCGCTCGGCCGGCGACCCCGAAGCCGTCGAGAAGCTCGCCGACCTCCTGGTGCACGCCGAGAAGCCCGCGATCCTCCTGGGCAGCCAGGTGTGGACGACCCGGGGCACCGCGGCCGCCATCGAGCTCGTCCGCACCCTCAACGTGCCCGCGTACATGAACGGCGCGGGCCGCGGCACCCTGCCGCCCGGCGACCCGCACCACTTCCAGCTCTCCCGGCGGTACGCCTTCTCCAACGCCGACCTCATCGTCGTCGTCGGAACACCCTTCGACTTCCGCATGGGGTACGGAAAACGGCTCTCTCCGGAGGCGACGGTCGTCCAGATCGACCTCGACTACCGCACCGTGGGCAAGAACCGCGACATCGACCTCGGCATCGTGGGCGACGCGGGTCTCGTCCTGAAGTCGGTCACCGAGGCGGCCTCCGGGCGGCTCAACGGCGGCGCGTCCCGGCGCAAGGAGTGGCTCGACGAGCTGCGGGCCGCCGAGCAGACCGCCGTCGAGAAGCGCCTCCCCCACCTGCGGTCCGACGCCTCCCCCATCCATCCGTACCGCCTGGTCGGCGAGATCAACGACTTCCTCACCGAGGACTCGATCTACATCGGCGACGGCGGCGACATCGTCACCTTCTCCGGACAGGTCGTCCAGCCCAAGTCGCCCGGCCACTGGATGGACCCCGGACCGCTCGGCACGCTCGGCGTCGGCATCCCCTTCGTGCTCGCCGCCAAGCAGGCGCGCCCCGACAAGGAAGTGGTGGCCCTCTTCGGGGACGGCGCCTTCAGCCTCACCGGCTGGGACTTCGAGACCCTGGTGCGCTACAACCTCCCCTTCGTCGGCATCGTCGGCAACAACTCCTCCATGAACCAGATCCGTTACGGCCAGCGGGCCAAGTACGGCGCCGAGCGCGAACGGATCGGCAACACCCTCGGTGACGTCCACTACGACCAGTTCGCCCGGATGCTCGGCGGCTACGGCGAGGAGGTCACCGACCCCGCCGACATCGGCCCCGCCCTGCGCCGCGCGCGGGAGTCCGGCAAGCCCTCGCTCATCAACGTATGGGTCGATCCGGACGCGTACGCCCCCGGAACCATGAACCAGACCATGTACAAGTGAGGTGCTCTGCCATGGCTGACACGGCGACCGACAAGGCAACCAAGGCGCCCAAGGCGCCCAAGGCGCTCCAAGGAATCCGCGTCCTCGACATGACGCACGTCCAGTCCGGACCCTCCGCCACCCAGCTCCTCGCCTGGCTCGGCGCCGACGTGGTGAAGCTGGAGGCCCCGACCGGCGACATCACGCGCAAGCAGCTGCGCGACCTGCCGGACGTGGACTCGCTGTACTTCACGATGCTCAACTGCAACAAGCGGAGCATCACCCTCAACACCAAGACCGGGCGCGGCAAGGAACTCCTCACCGAGCTGATCCGCCGCTCGGACGTGCTGGTCGAGAACTTCGGCCCGGGCGCCGTGGACCGCATGGGCTTCACCTGGGAGCGCATCCAGGAGATCAATCCGCGTATCGTCTATGCCTCCATCAAGGGGTTCGGCGAGGGTCCGTACACCAGCTTCAAGGCGTACGAGGTCGTGGCTCAGGCCATGGGCGGCTCGATGTCCACGACCGGCTTCGAGGACGGGCCGCCGCTGGCCACCGGTGCGCAGATCGGGGACTCGGGCACCGGCATACACGCCGTCGCGGGGATTCTCGCGGCGCTGTTCCAGCGGGAGAACACCGGGCGTGGGCAGCGGGTCAACGTGGCCATGCAGCATGCTGTGCTCAACCTCTGCCGGGTGAAGCTGCGCGATCAGCAGCGCCTGGCCCACGGCCCGCTTGCTGAATATCCTAACGACGACTTCGGCACGGAAGTTCCCCGGTCGGGAAACGCGTCCGGCGGCGGCCAGCCCGGCTGGGCCGTCAGGTGCGCGCCCGGCGGGCCCAACGACTACGTGTACGTCATCGTGCAGCCCGTCGGCTGGCGGCCCCTGACCGAGCTCATCGGCCGCCCCGAGCTCGCGGAAGACCCGGAGTGGGCGACGCCCGAGGCACGGCTCCCCCAGCTCACCAAGATGTTCCAGCTCATCGAGGAGTGGTCGTCGACCCTGCCCAAGTGGGAGGTCCTCGAGCGCCTGAACGCGCACAACATCCCGTGCGGCCCGATCCTGTCCACCAGGGAGATCATCGAGGACGCCTCGCTCGCCGCCAACGAGATGGTCGTCGACGTCGTCCACCCGGAACGCGGCACCTTCAAGACGGTCGGGTCGCCCCTGAAGCTGTCCGACTCCCCCGTGGACGTGGTCACCTCGCCGCTGCTCGGCGAGCACAACGAAGAAGTGTTCATCGGCGAGCTCGGCCTGGGCGACGAGGAGCTGCGCCTGCTCAAGTCGAACGGGGTGATCTGATTGCCGGCCGAAGACCGTATCGAGCGGGTCCGCGCGCTGCTCGACTCCGTGCGCGCCGACGGGCGTACGTCGTTGACGGCGCCGGAGGGCAAGGTCCTCGCGGACGCGTACGGCATCGCCGTGCCCGGTGAGGAGCTCGCCCGGGACGTCGACGAGGCCGTGGCGTGCGCGGCGCGCTTCGACGGACCCGTCGTCATGAAGATCGTCTCCCCGGACATCCTGCACAAGACCGACGCGGGCGGCGTCGTCGTGGGTGTGGCGGGCCCCGAGGAGGTGCGCCAGGCGTTCCGCCGGATCGTCGACAACGCGCGCGCGTACGCGCCCACCGCGCGTGTCGACGGCGTACAGGTGCAGGAGCTGCTGCCGTCGGGGCCCGCCGCGCGGGAGGTGATCGTCGGGGCGGTGACCGACCCGACGTTCGGGAAGGTCGTCGCCTTCGGGCTCGGCGGTGTCCTGGTGGAGGTGCTCAAGGACGTCACGTTCCGCCTTGCGCCGGTCGACGCCGACGAAGCGGTGTCGATGCTCGACTCGATCAGCGCGGCCGAGGTGCTGCGCGGGGTGCGCGGCACACCAGGGGTGGACCGGTGGGCGCTCGCGGAGCAGATCCGGTGCGTGTCCCAACTGGTGACGGACTTCCCCGAGATCGCGGAGGTCGACCTCAACCCGGTGATCGCAACCCCGGAGGGTGCCCTCGCCGCTGACGTCCGTGTCCTCCTCTCCGAAGAGGCACCCCAGGAGCGGCACACCTACACGCGAGCGGAGATGCTCGCGTCGATGCGGCGCCTGATGCAGCCCCGCTCCGTCGCCGTCATCGGTGCCTCCAACGAGCCGGGGAAGATCGGCAATTCGGTGATGCGGAACCTCATCGACGGCGGCTTCCCCGGTGAGATCCACCCGGTGAACCCCAAGGCCGATGACATCCTCGGCCGCAAGGCGTACCAGAGTGTGACGGACGTCCCTGGTGAGGTGGATGTGGCGGTCTTCGCGATCCCCGCGAAGTTCGTCGCACGCGCCCTGGAGGACGTCGGGCGCAAGGGCATCCCCAATGCGGTGCTCATCCCCTCCGGGTTCGCCGAGACCGGGGAACAGGCTCTCCAGGACGAGATCGTGGCCATCGGCCGCCGCCACGGCGTGCGGCTGCTCGGGCCGAACATCTACGGCTACTACTCGACGTGGCAGGACCTGTGTGCCACGTTCTGCACGCCGTACGACGTCAAGGGCGGCGTGGCGCTCACCTCCCAGTCCGGCGGCATCGGCATGGCCATCCTCGGCTTCGCCCGCACTACGAAGACGGGTGTTTCGGCGATCGTGGGGCTCGGCAACAAGTCGGACCTCGACGAGGACGACCTGCTGACGTGGTTCGGCGAGGACCCCCACACCCAGTGCATCGCCATGCACCTGGAGGACCTCAAGGACGGGCGGGCCTTCGTGGAGGCCGCACGCGCCACCGTGCCGAAGAAGCCCGTCGTGGTCCTCAAGGCGGGCCGTACCGCCGCCGGTGCCAGGGCGGCGGGCTCGCACACGGGCGCCCTGGCGGGCGACGACGCCGTGTACGACGACATCCTGCGCCAGGCGGGTGTGATCCGCGCTCCGGGGCTCAACGAGATGCTGGAGTACGCGCGGGCGCTGCCCGTGCTCCCGACACCGAAGGGCGACAACGTCGTCATCATCACCGGCGCGGGCGGCTCCGGGGTGCTCCTGTCCGACGCCGTGACGGACAACGGCCTGCGCCTGATGGAGATCCCGGACGACCTGGACGCCGCCTTCCGGAGATTCATCCCTCCGTTCGGCGCCGCGGGCAACCCGGTGGACATCACCGGGGGCGAGCCGCCGTCGACGTACGAGGCGACGATCCGGCTCGGTCTGGAGGACCCGCGCATCCACGCGCTCGTCCTCGGCTACTGGCACACCATCGTCACGCCACCCATGGTCTTCGCCGAGCTGACGGCGCGCGTGGTCGCGGAGTTCCGGGAGCGGGGCGTGGACAAGCCCGTCGTCGCATCCCTCGCGGGCGACATCGAGGTGGAGGAGGCCTGCCAGTACCTCTTCGGTCGGGGCGTCGTGGCGTACCCGTACACCACGGAGAAGCCGGTCGCGGTGCTCGGCGCGAAGTACCGGTGGGCCCGGGCCGCGGGGCACCTGGGGGGTGGTCGATGAGGTGACCGGCGCAGGGGCGGCCGACGGTGCGCGTCGGCCGCCCCGGAACCCGCGCGCGCACGAAGGACCGGACAGGGGGCGCTGGCCAGCTCTTTCGAACGCAAGGGGTGCAACTCCACGATGACAACCACCGACACCACTGATCCATCGACATCCGTCCCCTACAGGGAGGTGACGGACCGCAACGGCCGCCTGTACCGCATCGGTGAGAGCGACCGGGACATCATGGGCCGGCCGCGCTGGACCATGGTGCTGTTCCCGTGGCTGGGCATGCTCGGCATCAGCTCGTCGGAGTACGCGTTCACCTCCGCCGAGGACACCCTGCACGACGCGCACCTGTGGAGCAGCGGACACATCTTCTGGCTGATGGGCGTCTGGGTGTTCTTCCAGGCCGCCGTCGCCTTCCCGGCCGGGCAGCTGCGTGAGAGCGGGAAGCTGCCCGCGCGGTACGCGATGCTCCTCGGCGCGGCCGGCACGGTCATCGGCTATCTCGCACTCGCGTACGCGCCGCACGTGACCGTCGCGTACATCGGCTTCGGCATGTTCAGCGGCATCGGCGCCGGCCTGGTCTACGCGACCTGCGTGAACATGGTCGGCAAGTGGTACCCCGAGCGCAAGGGCGGCAAGACCGGTCTGGTGAACGGCGGTTTCGCCTATGGCTCCGTGCCCTTTGTCTTCCTCTTCACGTCGTACATGGACCTGAGTAACTACCAGGGCGTCCTGATCTTCGTGGGCGTCGTCTGCGCATCGGTCGTGGCGTGCGCCGGATGGTTCTTCAAGGACCCGCCCAAGGGCTGGTGGCCGCCGGACGTCGATCCCCTGAAGGTGTCCGACGACCCCCGCATCCGGCGTGCTCTGGAGAAGAACCCGCCCGCGGTCAAGCAGTACACCCCTGGGGAGGCGGCCCGTACTCCCGTGCTCTGGATGATGTGGTTCTGTCTGCTGTGCACGGCCGGGATCAATATCTTCGGGATCGCCTTCCAGGTGCCGTTCGGCAAGGACATGGGGTTCGCCGGCGGCATCGTGGCCACGGCCATGTCCCTGAAGGCCATCGTCAACGGCACGGGCCGCGGCGTGATCGGCTGGATCTCCGACCGCTGCGGGCGGCGCAACACGCTCATCATCGTCTGTCTGGTCCTCGGCACGGCGCAGTTCGGCGTCCTGGTGTCGGGGTCCATGGGCAGCATGCCGTTCTTCCTGTTCTGCTCCATGGTCTCCGGGTTCGGCGGCGGCGCGATCTTCCCCCTGTTCGCCGCGATGACCGCGGACTACTTCGGAGAGAACAACAACGCCACCAACTACGGCATGGTCTACAGCTCGAAGCTGATCTCCGGACTCGTCGGCTCCGGCATGGGGGCCGTCGTCGTGGACGCGTGGGACTACGAGGGCGCGTTCGTCATCGCCGGCTGCATCGGCATCGGCTCGGCCGTGCTCGCGCTGTTCCTGAAGTCGCCGGGCAGGCCCCACGCCCGGCGCGTCATACCCAACCCGCACCCCCTAGGCGAGGAGATGGCTTGACATGACGGCGGAGCCCTTAGCCGAACGCGGCGCGTCCGGCCGCGCGGACGCGTCACACCGCAGGTACCGGGAGGTCACGGACGCGCGCGGCCGCGTCTACCGCGTCGGCGAGAGCGACCGGGAGATCCTCGGCCGCCCCCGCTGGACGATGGTGGTCCTCCCCTGGGTGGCCATGATCGCCATCAGCGTCTTCGAGTACGCCTACGGAGCGGCCGAGGACACCCTGTCCGCGGCGCACCACTGGACGTCGTCCAACACCTTCTGGGTGCTGAGCATCTGGATCTTCTTCCAGGCGGGCGTGTCCTTCCCCGCCGGGAAGCTGCGCGAGAAGGGCATCCTGACCAGCCGGTCCGCGATGCTGACGGGGTCCGTCCTGTCGCTCCTGGGCTTCGTGAGCCTCAGCCACGCCCCGAACGTGGCAACGGCGATGGCCGGCTTCGGGCTGCTCGGCGGTGTCGGCTCGGGGCTGATCTACTCGACGTGCGTGAACATGGTCGGCAAGTGGTACCCGGAGCGGCGCGGCGGCAAGACAGGCTTCGTCAACGGAGGGTTCGCCTACGGAGCGGTGCCCTTCATCTTCCTGTTCTCCTACGGCTTCGACACCTCCAACTACCGCACCGTCCTGGACCTCGTCGGCTTCTACGTCCTGGCCGTCACCCTGGTGGCCGGGCTGTTCTTCAAGGACCCGCCGAAGAACTGGTGGCCCTCGGACGTCGATCCGCTGCGGCGCGACGGTGCCGGACGCACGGCCGTGGCGCTCGCCAAGAACCCGCCCGCGGTGCGGCAGTTCACTCCGGGGGAGGCGCTGCGCACCGGAGTCGTGCCGCTGATGTGGGTGTGCATGCTGTGCTGCGCCGGGGTGTCGATCTTCGGGATCTCCTTCCAGGTGCCGTTCGCCAAGGAGATGGGTTTCGGCCCGCTGATCGCGGCGTCCTCGATGGGCGTCATGTCGGTGATCAACGGCACGGGGCGCGGTGTGGTGGGCTGGCTCTCCGACCGCCTGGGGCGGCAGCGCACCCTGACGTACGTCTGTCTGGCGCTCGCAGCGGCGCAGTTCGGTGTCCTGTGGGCGGGCGAGATCCGCAACCAGCCGCTGTTCCTGGTCTTCGCCTTCCTGTCGGGCTTCGCGGGCGGCGCGTTCTACCCCCTGTTCGCCACCCTGGTGCCCGACTACTTCGGAGAGAACAACAACGCCTCCAACTACGGCATGGTCTACAGCGCGAAGCTGGTCAGCGGTCTCTTCGGCGGCGGCCTCGGCGCGATGGTCGTGGACTCCTGGGGCTATGTGGGCGCCTACATGACGGCCGGCGTGGTGTCGCTGGTCGCGGCGGGTCTGTCCTTGCTGCTGCGGCAACCGGGGGCACCACGCGCGCGTGGAGCAGTGGCTTAGCGCTCCCGGGCTCCGGGCGGCCGGTTCGAGGGAGGGGGCCTTCCGCCGACGTGGACGTCATGTGCGTCCGGGACGTCGCGGCGGATGGCCCCTCCTCCGGTGCTGGCCCCCGGCCTCCTGCCTGTGCCCCGCCTCAGTCGCCGCAGCGCTCCCGCAGCGCGTGCAGATGGGCACTGGACTTGCGGGCGAACGCGAAGGACTCGACCGGACTGTCGTGCTCGGCCTGCCAGTGGTGGTAACGGCGGCCTCCGTGCGTGCGCGATGCCACCTTGGACAGGAACCTCTTGTAGTCGATGTCGCCGTCGCCGACGTCCACCATGCGGTAGCCGTCGCGCGTGGAGTCGTCGCGTATGCCGTCCTTCACGTGGAACAGCGGGTAACGATGCGGCCGCTTGAGGACGTAGTCGAGCGGCTCGAACGGGCGCGGTGTGCCGTCGGCCTGCTTGCTGAAGCGGAACTTCGCCGCGTACGCCCAGTAGATGTCCATCTCCAGGTACACGAGGTCGGGGTCGGTCTCGGCGAGCAGCACGTCGTAGAGGCGGACGCCCGGCTTGTCCGTGGCGAACGAGAACTCCTCGGCGTGGTTGTGCTGGTAGAACTTCATGCCGCGCGCCCGGGCGGCCTCGCCGTACGTGTTGAAGTCCTCGGCGGCGCGCTTCCACGCGTCGACGGTCGTCCCGTAGCGGAACGGGCCTGACGCGGTGCCGATGTGCTGGAGACCGAGGGCCTGGGCGTCGTCGAGCACCTTGGTGAGGTTCTGCGCGAACGTGTACGCGTTCGGGTTGCCGTTGTCGTAGTAGCCGACGTGGCTGCCGATCGGGTTCAGGCCGTGCTCGCGGGCGAGCCGCTTGAGCTGGGCGAGCGTGATGGGTCCGGCGGAGCCCTGGGTGTATCCGGCGAACTCGATCTCGTCGTAGCCGTACTTGCGCAGCTCGGCGAAGACCGTGGCGAATCCGAGGGTGGAGACCTTGTCGCGCAGGCTGTACAGCTGGACGCCGAGGCGGCCCGGCGGCAGCACGGGACGGCCGCGGCCCTTGTCGCCAGGACGGTCGGAGGCGGCCGGGGACGCGGCCGCCGGGGACGCTGTGACGGCTGTGCCGGTGAGGGCCGCGGCGGTGGCGCCCGCGGCGACGCCGAGGATGCCGCGCCGGCTGAGTCTGTGGGCGAGTTCGGGGTCGTCGGGCGTGGGATTGCGGCTCATCTGGGTCTCCCGGGAAAGGGGCGGTGGGGTCGTCACGGCCGTGCCGGCAGTGGGGCAGGGACGGATCAGGGATGAGTCAGGGATGGGTTCGAAAAACGGATCAGGGCTGGATCAGGGACGAGCCCTGATGGCCTCGCCCGTGCGGTCTGGTTGAGTGGAGATCACGCGGAACACGGCGGCCGGACGGCGCCGCGGTCCGCGTCGCGGGACTCATCGCAGTCCCGCGAGTTCGAGCAGCAGCGACTTCACATCGGTGGCCGCGACGCGGCCGGTGACTGCGCGGGGGGTGGAGCACACGATGAGCGGACCTTCGTCCTCGCTCGTGGGAAGGCGGCCATGGCTGCCGCGAATAGGTGACGGATCCAGGGGCACGACCGCCATGCGGTAGCGCATGCCGAGCTTCTTGCGGGCCAGGGCGCCCGCGGCCTTGAGCCGGACGTAGGGGTCCTGGGGGTCCATGAAGAGCTCGACCGGGTCGTAGCCGGGTTTGCGGTGGATCTCGACGAGCTGGGCGAAGTCGGGCGCGCGGGCGTCGTCGAGCCAGTAGTAGTACGTGAACCAGGCATCCGGCTCCGCCACGGCGACGAGCTCGCCCGCGCGGGGATGGTCCAGGTGGTGGGCCTTCTTGCCCTCGTCGTCCAGGAGCTGCTCGATGCCGGGCAGGTCCTGCAGGGCGGCGCGGGTGGCGTCCATGTCCTCGGGGCGGCGCACGTAGACGTGGGCGATCTGGTGGTCGGCGACGGCGAATGCGCGCGAGGCCATGGGGTCCAGGTACTCCATGCCGTCCTGGGTGTGCACGTCGAGGAGTCCGGCGCGGCGCAGGGCGCGGTTGATGTCGACGGGACGGCTGACACGGGTGATGCCGTACTCGGACAGGGCGACGACGGTGCGGCCTTCCGCCTCGGCGTCGGCCAGGAGCGGGGCGAGGACCCGGTCCAGGTCGGCGGCGGCTCGATGGGAGCGCGGGTCGTCGGGGCCGTAGCGCTGCAGGTCGTAGTCGAGGTGAGGGAGGTAGCACAGGGCCAGGTCGGGGTGGCGGGTGGCGATGATGTGCCGCGTGGCGTCGACGATCCACCGGCTGGAGACGATGTCCGCGCCGGGGCCCCAGAAGTGGAACAGGGGAAAGGTGCCGAATTTATCGGTGAGTTCGTCGTGCAGGGCCGCCGGGCGGGTGTAGCAGTCGGGTTCCTTGCGGCCGTCGGCGTAGTAGACGGGGCGGGGGGTGACGGTGATGTCGGTGTCGGCGCCCATGGCGTACCACCAGCAGATGTTGGCGACGCTGTAGCCGGGGTGCGCGCGGCGGGCGGCGTCCCAGAGTTTGTCGCCCGCCACCAGGCCGTTGTGCTGGCGCCACAGCAGGACGTCGCCGAGCTCGCGGAAGTACCAGCCGTTGCCGACGATGCCGTGCTCGGCCGGGGTGGTGCCAGTGAGGAAGGTCGACTGGGCGGCGCAGGTGACCGCGGGCAACACCGTGTCCAGAGGGGCCTGGGAGCCCGACGTGGCCAGGGCGGTCAAGCGCGGCATATGGGCGAGCAGTTGGGAGGTGAGGCCGACGACGTCGAGGACGAGCAACGGGGTGGGCTGTCCGGGAGCGGGAGGTGTCATGGCAGTTCCTTCAGACCGAGATCCGTCAACAGGTCACGGGTGAGGGTGAGTTCGGCGGCGATGCCGTCGGCGAGCTGGGGGCGGGCGCGCGGGCGCAGCTCGGGTGGGAGGGCCTGCCAGGTGTAGGTCTCGACTTCGAGGTGGCGGGTGCGGGGGTGCGGTCCGCCGACGAGCCGGGCGAGCGTGTCCTTGAGGACGGGGAGCGTGGAGGTGAGCGGGGGGACGGGCGCCGCGTGCAGCGGCACATGGAAGTGGGAGCGCCAGGGCGCCGTGTCCGGCAGGGCGTCGGGGGCGAGGGCCTCGCCGAGGTCGTCGATGCCGCGCAGGGCGGTGGCGACGAGGGTCCCCCCTGTCCGGGTGCCGCCGGGGTCCTGGGACAGGGTGCGGGTCTGGTGCAGAAAGCGGGGCTCGGCGAAGGCGGCGAGCGCCGCGCGGACTTCGGGGAGGTGGGGGTGTTCGGCATGGAGGGCGGCGGACAGCTGGGACTTGACGACGGGGATGCCGGCTGTCGCGAGCGCGTCCAGGGCGGTGTGCGGGTCTTCGAAGGAGGTGGCGAGGTGACAGGTGTCGACGCAGATGCCGATGCGGTCGTGGCCGACCGCGGTGAGGGGTGCGATGGCGTCCGCGGTGGTCTCCACCGTGCAGCCTGGTTCGGGTTCGAGGCCGACGCGCAGGCTCTTCCCGGTGAGTTCGGCGAGCGCGTCGAGGCGTCGGCCGAGGGTGGTCAGGGCGTTGTGGGCCGCTGCGGCGCGGTCGGCGTCGAAGGCGGTGCGCCAGGCGAGGGGAAGGGTGGAGATGGTGCCCTCGGTGACGTCGTCGGGCAGCAGCTGGGCGAGGACCCGGGCCAGGGCGGAGGTGTGGGTGAGGCGTTCGGGGTCGGCCCAGTCCGGCTTGTAGACGCGGTACTTGACCTCCGCGGAGCCGAATCCCTCATACGGAAAGCCGTTGAGGGTGACGACCTCGAGTCCGCGCCGGTCGAGTTCGGTGCGCAGGCCCCGCAGTGCGGCGGGGTCGGTGACCAGGGCGTGCGCGGCGTCCTTGGCGAGCCACAGGCCGATGCCGAGCCGGTCACGGCCGAGCCGTCTGCGGACGGGTTCGCAGTGGTCGCGGAGCTGGGCGAGCACACCGTCGAGGGTCTCGGCCGGGTGGACGTTCGTGCAGTAGGCGAGGTGGACGGTCGACCCGTCGGGGTGGCGGAAGCGCATGGCTCACGCACCGCCGCGCAGGATGGAGTTGCCCTCGTGCGTGGCGGCCGTGTCGGTGACGTCGAGGGCGAGGCGGCCGCTGAGCCCGTAGAAGGCCACGGGGTTGCGCCACAGGACCCGGTCGACGTCGTCCTCGTCGAACCCGGCCGCCAGCATCGCCTCGCCGACCTTGCGGGTCTTGAGCGGATCGCTCTTGCCCCAGTCGGCGGCCGAGTTGACCAGGACCTTCTCCGGCCCGTAGGTCCGCAGGACCGCGACCATCCGGTCCTCGTCCATCTTGGTGTCGGGATACACGGAGAAGCCGAGCCAGCAGCCCGCGTCCTTGGCCTCCTTCACAGTGGTCTCGTTGAGGTGGTCGATCAGGACGTGGTCCACCGCCAGGGCGGACTCCTGGACGACGTCCAGGGTGCGGCGCAGGCCGGTGAGCTTGTCGCGGTGCGGGGTGTGCACGAGCGCGGGCAGCTCGTGGTCGGCGGCGAGCTCCAGCTGGGCGGCGAGCGCCGCATCCTCCGCCGGTGTCATGGAGTCGTAGCCGACCTCGCCGACGGCGACGACGTTGTCCTTGACGAGATACCGGGGCAGCAGGTCGAGGACGGGCGTGCAGCGCGGGTCGTTCGCCTCCTTGGGGTTGAGCGCGATCGTGCAGTGATGCGCGATGCCGTACTGGGCGGCGCGGAAGGGTTCCCAGCCCAGGAGCGCGTCGAAGTAATCCACGAACGACGCGGGCGAGGTGCGGGGCTGTCCCAGCCAGAAGGCGGGCTCGACGACGGCGCGCACACCCGCGGCGTGCATCGCCTCGTAGTCGTCGGTGGTGCGGGAGGTCATGTGGATGTGGGGATCGAAGATGCGCATCAGGACTCCTGCTCCTCGTGGTCGTCCTCGCCGGTGGACGTCGTAGGGGCGGTCACGACGGCGACGGCGGACGCCGGGGCTCGGCGGTCCGGGGGCTCCGGTGGGACGGCCAGGGCGAGGACGCGGTGCAGATCGCCGGGAACGGCGCGACCTGCGGCGGTGCGTTCATCGGCGTAGTCGGTGAGCATCCGGGCCAGCTCGGCGTCGCCGAGGGCACGGCGCTCCAGGTCGGCGACTGCCTCCACGGGGACGCCGGTGAACAGGCACTTGAGGACGGCGTGCCGCCACTCGTGCGGAGGGAGGTGCGCGGCGCCGTAGGGGCCGAGCGCGGCGGCGACGAGCCGGGTGTCATTGGTGCGCAGGGCGTCCTCGACCAGCGGCAGCGCGGTCGGTCCTGGCACCAGGAGGGCCAGGGCACGCAGGACCGCGCGGCGTTCGGCCGCGGTGCCCTGTTCGTAGAGCCGGGTGAGGGTGGCCGTGTCGGCGCGGGCGGCGTGCAGGAGGAGCAGGCGGGCGGCGTCGGCGTGCTCGGGACCGCAGCGGCGGCCCGCTTCGGCGAAACGCAGCTCCCAGGCCGGGGTGGCGGACCGGACCGCTGGTGCGGGCTCGGCGGACGTTGCGGAGGCGGCGGCAGCTTCGGCCGTGGCTTGGTCGAGCCAGGCCCGGGCGGCGCCGCCGAGGGTGGTGTCGAGGCGGGAGTGGAGGTCGGCGACGTCAGGGGTGTCGGTCACGACGTTCCTCCTTGGGATGAGGCGGATGAGGCCTCGCGGACCGTCGGCGGGGTGGTGGACAGGCCGGAGGTGAGGCGGACGGAGGTGGGATCGCCGGGCGGGGGCACGGGGGTGTGCGCGAGGGCGGCGGCGCGGTGGAGGAAGTCCACGGACTCGGCCGCGAGTTGGGGACCCGCGTGGGAGTGCCGGGGCAGTTCGACGACGGTCAGGCCCTGGTAGCCGGTGTCGGCGAGAGCGCGGAGCACGGGCGGGAAGTCGATCTCACCGTCGCCGAACGGCAGGTGTTCGTGGACGCCGCGGCGCATGTCCTCGATCTGGACATGCCGTAGCCAGGGAGCGGCGGCACGGACGCAGTCGGCGGGTGAGTCGGGTTCGAGGCACTGGCAGTGGCCGATGTCGAGGGTCAGGCCCAGGAGTTCGGGGTCGCCGAGAACGTGGCGGAGGTGGTGGAAGTCGGCGAGGGTGGCGAGGAGGTGACCGGGTTCGGGTTCGACGGCGAGGGGCACGTGGGCGCCGGAGGCGGCGTCGAGGACGGGAACGAGCGCGTCGGTGAGGCGCTGCCAGGCAGTGGCCTCGGGGGTGTCGTCGGGGGTGATGCCGCTGAAGCAGTGGACGGCATGGGCGCCGAGGTCCGCGGCGACCTGGACGGCGCGGACGAGGAGGCGGACGCGGTCGGCGCGGCGGTCCGGGTCGGGGTCGAGCAGAGAGGGGCCGTGCTTGCGGCGCGGGTCGAGTACATAGCGGGCGCCCGTCTCGACGGTGACCGTCAGGCCGAGCTGGTCCAGGCGGCGGGCCACATGGCGGGTGCGGGCGGCCAGATCGGGGGCGAGCGGGTCCAGGTGCATGTGGTCGAGGGTGAGACCGACGCCGGAGTAGCCGAGGTCGGCGAGGAGGCCGAGGGCGTCGTCGAGACGGAGGTCGGTGAGGCCGTTCGTGCCGTAGCCGAAGTGGAGGGGGGTGAGGGCGCCTTGGGAGCGGGGCGCGCCTGGGGCTGTCGGAGTGCCCGGCGGAGGGAGTGCGCTCACGTGATGCTCACCTTCCTGGCGAAGCGGCGGGCCGCCGGGGCGAGGGCCGCCATCAGCAAGGCGGTACCGAAGGCGCCGGACCGGGCGGCGAGTGCGGCCTGGAGAGGGATCAGCGCGCGGATGCCCCCTCCGACGGCGCGCTGGGTCAAGGGAGGTGAGGGGTTGAGGGCGGCGTGGAGATAGGTCCGGCCGGCGGTGGCGGCATAGGTCAGGGCGAGGGCCGTGCGGGCCAGGTCGCGGGTGGTGTGGGGTGCGGCCGGGTGGACGGCAGGGGTTGCGGCCGGGTGGATGCCGGTGCGGCGGATGGTGCCCGGCAGGCCGAGGCTGGCTGCCGACCGTCGGCCTGCCGGGAGAGGAGGTGGCGGGAGAGGTCCGTCCGGTGCCGGGCGAGGGCTGCCGCCGAGGCGTCCGTCCGGTGCCGGGCGGGGAACGGGGCGCGACATCGCGTGGGTGAGGGCGAGTGTGGTGGCCAGGGCGCCCAGTGGGGCGACGGTGGATCCACCCTGGGTCTCGTGACGGGAGACCGAGGTGACGGCGAGGGTGTGCACGGCAAGGGTCGCGGCTGCAGGTAGAGCGGGGCTGAGTCGCCCGGGGTGGGAACGGGGCGTCGGGGCGATGCGGTCGCCGCCCACCGTTGACGCTGCCGCTCCCCCTGCGGCCTTCCCAGCCCTCCCCGCGGCCTTCCCGGAAGCCTTCCCGGAAGCCTTACCGACGACCTTCCCGGTGGCCGTTCCAGTGGGCTGTCCCGTCACCGTCGCCGTAGCGCCGAGCAGCAGGTCGAGGCCTCTGGCTATGGCCATCGTCGACGGGCCCAGGCGGGTGTGTTTCAGGCCGAGGTCGTAGGCCCAGACCGTGCCCGCGAGGGCGGTGGCCACGGTCAGGGCGGGGCGGCCCGCGCGGGAGGCGAGCGCCAGGCCCGTCGCGGTGAGGGCGGCCGCGGCGGTGAAGGCGGCCGTGGGGCTGATGCGGCCGGACGGGATGGGGCGGTGGGGGCGGTCCACGGCGTCCTCGGCGCGGTCGGCCCAGTCGTTGAGGGCCATGCCGGCTTCGTACAGGCAGAGAGAGGAGGTGAGGGCGAGGAGGGTTCCGCGCCCGGAGCGCAGGCCGGTCGCGGCGGCACCGGCCAGGGCGTCGCCGGGGACGGTGAACAGGGCGGGAACGCGCAGGAGTTCGGCCCAGGCGCGGACTCGGGCAGGGCCCCCGGCGCGGCCCCGGTCGGCGGGGTCGGGGCCGGGAGCGGAGCCGGGGGCGAAGGCGGGGGCGAAGGCGGGGGCGAAGGCGGGGGCGGTATTGGCAGCGGAGGAAGAAGTGGGGCCGGTGCTGGGTCCGGAACTGGAGTCGGGGGCGTCGGCCCGGCGGCCGCGGGTCGGCTTCGCGTCGCCCTCGCCCCTCGGCCCGACCAGTCGTGGCCAGCCCCACCGCCCCCACCGGCCCGCCCGCACCGCTCCGACCCGACCCGTACGCACGCCGCTCACGCCCCGCTCACCCCGCCCCGCAGCCGCGTCCCGAACCCAACCAGGGCCGCGTACTGCTCCGCGAGGGCAGAGGTGGCGCCGGGGTCGGGGTCCTTGAAATAGAAGGCGAGTTGAGGGAGGGGGCCGGTGAGGCCGCGTTCGTGGGCGCGGGCGAGGAGGCGGGCCAGGTCCAGGACCAGCGGGGCCGCGAGCGCCGAGTCGCAGCCCTGCCAGGTGGTCTGGAGGGTCATGCGGGTGCCGAGGAAGCCGTCGAAGGCGATGTGGTCCCAGGCCGTCTTCCAGTCGCCGAGTGCGGGGACGTCGTCGATGTGGACCTCGCCCTGGGGGGTCGTGCCGAGGGTGTCGGCGAGGACGCGTTCCTTGCCGGCGTTCTTGGCGGCGGCCGCGGCGGGGTCGGCGAGGGCGGCGCCGTCACCGCCGCCGAGGAGGTTGGTGCCGGACCAGGCACGGACGGCGAGAGCCCGCTGGGCGAACATCGGGCCGAGTACGGAACGGAGGAGGGTCTGGCCGGTCTTGCCGTCGCGGCCCGCGTAGGGGAGTCCGGACAAGGCGGCGAGGGGAGCGAGGGTGGGGTGGTGCAGGCCTGTTGAGGGGGTGAAGTTGACGTACGGACAGCCCGCGCGCAGCGCGGCCGCGGCGTACAGGGAGCTGGGCGGAAGCCGATCGCCCTCGCGCGAAGCCGGGGCGCCCGGCGCACCCGGCACCCCCAGCGCACCCGGCGCACCCGGCGCACCCGGCGCACCCGGCGCACCCAAGGCACCAGAAGCACTCAGCGCACCCGAAGCCTCGGAGACCCCCGAGACCCCCGAGACCCCCGAAGCCCTCGACCCCGAAGCCCCTGACACGCCCGAGACACCCGAGACACCCTCGGCCCCCGCGACGCCCACAGCACCCACAACACCCACAACGCCCTCAGCACCCGAGACACCCGAGCCCTCCAAGGCACCCCCAGCCCCCGAGCCCGCCGGACAGCCCAAACCCCTCGTGCCCTCCGAACCCCTCATGCCCTCCGAACCCCTCGTGCCCGTGCCCCCCAAACCCCCCAAGGCCCCCGCGCCAGAAACCGGTTCGGTCGAGGCCACGTTCAGCACCACCGCCCGGGCCAGTCCGCGGCGGTGGATGAAGTCGGTGATCTCCGTGGCGAACGCGGTGATGAGTTCCTCGTCGGTGCGGGTGTCGCCGGGGAGGGGGCCGCCGGTGCGGATCTCGGCGTCGGCGGCGGTGAGTTCGGCGTGCACGGCCGTGGGGAGGTCGTGCGGCAGGACGCCGCCGGCGGCGAGGTGTTCGGCGCGTTTGGGCAGCGGGCAGGCCACGGTGTCGTGGCCGCCGAAGACGAGGGACGACAGGGCGGGCAGTCCGGTGTCCGCGAAGGGAGGTGTTTCGGTGACCATGCCGGTGGGCGGGTGCAGGCCTGCCGTCATCGCCGCGCAGCCCGCGACGGCCGTCGTCGCGACGGACCCGCGGGCGCCGATCAGCCACACGCCTGTGGGACCCGCGCTTGCAGTACTGGACACGGCTGCCTCCTGTCGTTCACGCAACGCTCGGTCGTCCCCCGCGCCGGGCGAGGGAGGGAAGACGGTGGGCGGAGGTCCGGCGTCCTCCGCCCACCGTCGCTCAGGGGGCGCCGTCCGGGGACGGGCGCCCGGCAGCGGGCAGGTCCTTGATCCGGATGTCGCGGAAGGTGACCTGGTCGTCGGATCCGTGGTTCTGGATGCCGATGTGGCCGTCGCGCAGGCTCCGGGCGGGGTCGGTGTTGGTGTAGTCGTTGATCAGGGTGCCGTTGAGGTGGATCCGCAGGCGTTCGCCCTCGACGCGGATTTCGTAGGTGTTCCACTCCCCCGGCGGGTTGAGGGCCTTGTCGCGCGCCGCGAGGTCGGCGGACTTGAATCCGTAGACCGCGCCGGTCGTCTTCTCGGGGACGTCGGTGGCGTCGATCTGGATCTCGTAGCCGTTGTTGACGGCCGACCAGGGGTCGTCGGAGGGCGGGAAGCCCACGAAGATCCCGGAGTTGTCGTCCTTGTCGCTCCCGGTCATCTTCCAGTCGAGCTTGAGGGAGTACGAGCCGAAGGAGCGGTCGGCGTACCAGAGCAGGCCCATGCCGCCGACGGTGGTGATCGTGCCGTCGTCCTTCAGGGCGAAGGAGCCGGGTCCTGCCTGTTTCCACTTCGCCAGGGACGCCGCGGTGCCGTCGAAGAGGGGGCGGTAGCCCCGCTCGGGGCGGCAGTCGGCCCGGGCGGCGCCGATGGCGTAGCGGATGCCGCCGAGGAGGTGCCGGCGGAAGGCGGGGTCGGCGTAGGACTGCTTGGTGTGGCCGCCGCCGGTGTAGAAGGCGCGGCCGCCCTGGTAGGTCTGGCACCAGGCGATGGGATGGTCGCCGCTCATCGTGCCGCCGCTGTACGACGACTCGTCGAGGGAGGCCAGGACGCGGGCCCGGTCGCGCGGGTTGGAGCGGTAGTTGTACCACTCGTCGGTGCGGTCCCAGCTCGCGCCCAGGTGGGCGGTGGCCGGGTGGGCGTGGTCCTCGACCTTGATCTTCGCGGGCTGGATCGCCGGGTGGGACTGGAAGTAGGCGCCCGCGAGGCCGCCGTAGAAGGGCCAGTCGTACTCGGTGTCGGCGGCGGCGTGCACGCCGACGTAGCCGCCGCCCGCGTGGATGTAGTCCTCGAAGGCGCCCTGCTGGGTGGTGTTCAGGACGTCGCCGGTGGTGGAGAGCCAGATGACGGCGTCGTAGCGGGCGAGGTTCTTGCGGGTGAAGGCCGCGGCGTTCTCCGTGGCGTCGACCGTGAAGCCGTGGGCGGCGCCCAGGTCCTTGACGGCCGCGATGCCGTCGGGGATCGAGTCGTGGCGGAACCCGGCGGTCTTGGAGAAGACGAGGACCCGTTCGCCGTCCTTGCCGTGGACGGGGCGGTCGGGGCCCGGCTCGGAGGACGCCGGTCCCGACGCGCAGCCGATCAGCAGGGTGGCGGCTGCCGTGGCGACGACGAGCCGTGCGCGTGCGCGCATCGCGGTACCCCTCTCTCAGCTCGTGGTGAAGGTGAAGTCGTCGACGTCGAACAGCGCGCCCGTGCCCGTGCCCTTGAAGACCAGGAAGAGCGTCGTGGTCCCGGCGGGCGCACCCGTGAGGGCGGTGCTGACGTCCGTGAACGTCTCCCAGCCGCCGGTCGGATCGACCTTGGCGCTGCCCAGGAGCGTGCCGTCCGCGGCACCGGCCCGTACCTCCAGGGTGCCGCCGGACCCGGCCGACGCGACGCGTGCCGTCAGCTTCGTGGCGTTGTTCAGGAGGTACGGCTTGAAGGAGACCCAGTCGCCGTTGTGGATGTCGCCGACCGTCTTGCCGCCGTGCGCCGGGGTGTGGCTGATGATCGACACGCCTTTGGAGTCGCCGTAGTGCTCGCCCTGGCGGTGCCTGGTCTGGGTGACGCTCTGGTCGTGGGTGGTCAGCGGGGGCTGGCCGTTCGCGCCCTTGTCGGTGTACTCGGCGTCGAAGACCCCGAAGATGTTGGCGTTCGGGTCGTGCTCGCCGTCCGCGGACGTCTGCAGGGTGCCCGCGCAGCCGTTGGCGGAGGTGACGGGGTGGCCGTGGCTGTCGTGGCCGAGGATGTGGGTGACCTTGACCTTGGCGCAGTCGACGGGCCCGGCGGCGCCGTCCTCGGGGTCGGTCACGGTGACCTTGAACGGCACCTTGTCGCCGAAGGTGAACAGCTGCCCGTTCCCGGGGAGTTCGAGCTTCACGGTCGGTGCGGTGTTGCCGACGGTGACGTGTGCGCTGGCGCTGCCGGTGCGGCCGGAGGGGTCCTTGGCGGTGACGGTCGCGGTGTACGTGCCGTTCTTCTCGTACGTGTGCGCGGGGTTCTGCTCGGTGGACTTCGCGCCGTCCCCGAAGTCCCACGCGTACGTCAGCGCGTCACCGTCGGCGTCCGTGGCCTTGGCGGTGAACTGGGTTTTCAGGGGTGCCTGGCCGCTGGTCACGGTCGCGCTCGCGTCGACGACGGGCGAGTGGCCGCCGGTGGCGTTCTCGATGCGGTACAGGGCGGAGTTCTGGTCGCCGTTGAAGTAACCGGTGCCGTAGTCGAGGACGTACAGAGCGCCGTCCGGGCCGAACGCCATGTCCATCACCTGGGTGCCCTTCCACGGGAAGGCGTTGATGGACTTCACGGTGCCGTCCGCGCCCTGGTCGATGCGCTTGATCCAGCGCCGCCCGAACTCGCCCGCGAAGTAGTTCCCGTCGTAGGCCTTGGGGAACTTCACCGGCGAGTTCAACCCCGCGTCGTACCGGTAGACGGGGCCGCCCATCGGCGACTCCGAGCCGGTGCCGAACTCCGGGACCGAGCCGCCGTCGTAGGGAATCCACGCGGGCTGCGCGGCGGGCAGGGCCTTCAGTCCGGTGTTGCGCGGGGACTCATTCCTCGGCGCCGCGCAGCTGAAGGCGGAGCCGGAGGCGCCGGTGGCGAAGTCGTAGTCGATGTACGCGTCGTTCTTGCCGGTGCAGTACGGCCAGCCGTAGTTGCCGGGCTTGGTGACGCGGGCGAACTCGACCTGTCCGGCCGGGCCGCGCTTGGGGTCGGCCTTGCCCGCGTCGGGGCCGTAGTCGCCGACGTACACGATGCCGGTGGGCCTGTCGACGCTCATCCGGAAGGGGTTGCGGAAGCCCATCGCGTAGATCTCGGGGCGGGTCTTCGCGGTGCCGGGCGCGAAGAGGTTGCCCTTGGGTATGGCGTACGTGCCGTCCTGCCTGACCTTGATGCGCAGGATCTTGCCGCGCAGGTCGTCGGTGTTGGCCGAGGTGCGCTGGGCGTCGTAGGCCGGGTTGCGGGTGGCGCGCTCGTCGATGGGCGTGTAGCCGTCGGAGGCGAAGGGGTTGGAGTCGTCGCCCGTCGACAGGTACAGGTTGCCCTGCTTGTCGAAGTCGATGTCACCGCCGACGTGACAGCAGATGCCCCGGTTCGCGGGCACGTCGAGGACCTTCTTCTCGCTGGCCTTGTCCAGCGTGCCGTCGGCCTTGAGCACGAAGCGGGACAGGCGGTTCACGCCGTCGAACTTCTTGAAGTCCGCGGCGGTGCCGTCGTTCGGGGCGTCGCCCGCGGGGGTGTTCAGGGGCGGGGCGTAGTAGAGGTAGACGGCCCTGTTCTTGGCGAAGCCCGGGTCGATGCCGATGCCTTGCAGGCCTTCCTCGTCGTGCGTGTACACCGGGATCCTGCCGGCGACCTTCGTCTCGCCGGTGGCGTCCGTGCGGCGGACGGTGCCGTCGCGGGACGTGTGCAGGACCGAGCGGTCGGGGAGCACGGCGAGCGTCATGGGCTCGCCCATTTCCGGCTCGCCCTTGGCGAGGGTGACCTGCTGGAAGTCCTCGGCCCTCGGTTGCGGCGCCGCTTGAGCGGTGGTCGGGGGGACGGCGACCGTGAGGGTGGCGGCGGTGAGGAGGGGGGCTGTCAGCAGGGCGAGGCCTCTGCGGGTGCCTCTGCGGGTGCCTCTGCGGGTGCCTGGGCGGGTGCCTGGGCGGGTTCTGTGCACGGGGTCCTCCGGTTGGGGGCCGTGGGGTGCGGTGCGTGGCGCCCGGGGTGCGCCGTCACCCCGGGAGGGTTATGTCCTGTACACATCAGGGACGGTAGCCATGTTTGTCCGGGACGGAAAGCCCTTGTGCGGTCATTGAGTTGGGCTTCTTCTTGGGGGAGGACAAAGTGCGGGTGGGTGGGTCCCTCGCGGGTGCGCCCCAGACCCGCCCCTTTCCCGAAACCATGGGGCTCCGCCCCCTGGGCCCCCGGTTCATCGCGCTGCGCGCTCGTCCTCAAACGCCGGACGGGCTGGATCTGGCGGCAAGATCTAGCCGCCTCCCGGCAGGGCTAGTTCGCGAACGCCGCGTCGAATGATGCCGTCGGCGGGGGGAAGTCGTACGCCTTGAGGCGGGCGAGTGCCTCGGGGGCGCCCTGGAGGCGGTCCATGCCCGCGTCCTCCCACTCCACCGAGATGGGCCCCTCGTACCGGATGGACCGCAGCATCCGGAACACGTCCTCCCAGGGCACGTCCCCGTGCCCCGCCGACACGAAGTCCCAGCCGCGCCGCGGGTCGCCCCACGGCAGATGGGAGCCCAGGCGCCCGTTGCGGCCGTCGAGCCGACGGCGGGCCTCCTTGCAGTCGACGTGGTAGATCCGGTCCCGGAAGTCGTACAGGAAGCCCACCGGATCGAGGTCCTGCCAGACGAAGTGGGACGGATCGAAGTTCAGGCCGAAGGCGGGACGGTGGTCGACGGCGGCCAGGGCCTTGTGCGTGGTCCAGTAGTCGTACGCGATCTCGCTCGGGTGGACCTCGTGCGCGAACCGCACGCCCTGCTCGTCGAAGACGTCCAGGATCGGGTTCCACCGCTCCGCGAAGTCCTCGTAGCCGCGCTCGATCATCGCCTCCGGAGCGGGCGGGAACATCGCCACCAGGTGCCAGATCGCCGATCCCGTGAAGCCGACCACCGTGTCCACGCCGAAGGCCGCCGCGGCGCGCGCCGTGTCCGCCATCTCCGCGGCGGCCCTGCGCCGTACGCCCTCCGCGTCGCCGTCGCCCCAGATGCGCTCCGGCAGGATCGCCCGGTGCCGCTCGTCGATGATCGCGTCGCAGACGGCCTGGCCGACCAGGTGGTTGGAGACGGCCCAGCACTTGAGCCCGTACTTGTCGAGCAGCGCGTGCCGCCCGTCGACGTAACCCGGGTCGGCGAGCGCCTTGTCGACCTCGAAGTGGTCGCCCCAGCAGGCGAGTTCGAGGCCGTCGTAGCCGAAGTCGCGGGCGAGGGAGCAGACCTCCTCCAGGGGCAGGTCCGCCCACTGGCCGGTGAAGAGCGTGAACGAGCGGGACATGTACGGGCCTCCTCAGTGAGTGGCGAGTGAGTGGCGGGTGCGCAACAGGGGCGGGTGCGCACCAAGTGAACGGGACGCTTACGCGCGGCGCGGCGCGCTCAGGTCGCCACCGGCGTGTACACCGCGTTCTTCTCCGCGCTCTCCTCCACCGCG
Organism: Streptomyces sp. NPDC059003; assembly: GCF_042740445.1. Lineage (NCBI taxonomy): Bacteria > Bacillati > Actinomycetota > Actinomycetes > Kitasatosporales > Streptomycetaceae > Streptomyces > Streptomyces sp. NPDC059003. The sequence goes on from NZ_JBHYJH010000107.1 coordinate 27,019, forward strand.
GCAAGGACCCGCTGCACCGCGAGCCCGTCCGCGAACGACGGCTCGGGCGCGGTGCCCGTGGCGATGGCGTGCAGCAGGTCGCGGGCCTGGTGCACGAAGGTGTGCTCGTAGCCGAGCGCGTGGCCGGGCGGCCACCAGGCCTCCAGGTAGGGATGGCCCGGCTCGGTGACGAGGATGCGGCGGAAGCCGGCGGAGGCGGCGGGTTCGGTGTGGTCGTGGAAGGAGAGTTCGTTGAGGCGTTCCAGGTCGAAGGACAACGACCCGTCCGATCCGTTGAGTTCGAGGCGCAGCGCGTTCTTGCGGCCCGCCGCGAACCGCGTCGCCTCGAAGGTGGCGAGCGCACCGGACGGGAAGCGCGCCGTGAAGACCGCCGCGTCGTCGACGGTGACCTGGCCGGTTCCGACATCGCCCGCCGCGGTGGGACCGCTGGACAGGTCGCTGGACAGACCGCTGGACACCCCCTCCAGGAGGGGCCGCTCCCGTACGAAGGTCTCGGTCAGGGCGGACACGCCCGCGATGGCCTCGCCCGTCAGGAACTGTGCGAGGTCCACGATGTGCGCGCCGAGGTCGCCGAGCGCCCCCGAGCCCGCCCGGTCCTTGCGCAGCCGCCAGGTGAGCGGGAAGCCGGGGTCGACGAGCCAGTCCTGGAGGTAGCTGAGGCGTACGTGGCGCAGGGTCCCGAGCCGGCCTTCGGCGACGATGTCGCGGGCGAGCGTGAGCGCGGGTACGCGGCGGTAGTTGAAGCCGACCATCGCCACCTGGCCGCGCTCGCGGGCCCGTTCGGCGGCGGCCAGCATCGCCTCGGCCTCCTCGACGGTGTTGGCGAGGGGCTTCTCGCACAGCACGTGCTTGCCCGCGTCGAGCGCGGCTACGGCGATCTCCGCATGGCTGTCGCCGGGCGTGCAGATGTCGACGAGGTCGACGTCGTCCCGGGCGACGAGCGCGCGCCAGTCGGTCTCGGCGGCCGCCCAGCCGAGCCGGTCGGCGGCGGCCCGCACCCCCGAGCCGTCGCGGCCGCAGACCGCCGCGAGCACCGGGGTGAGGGGGACGTCGAAGACCCGTGGCACGGTCCGCCACCCCTGGGAGTGGGCGGCGCCCATGAACGCGTACCCGACCATGCCCACACCCAGCCGACGCTTCCCGGCGTCGCGCTCCGTCTCACTCATGCGGTAACTCCTCCTGATCGACGTCTGCTTCAACGTCCGCTGCGACGCGTGCTCCGGCCTCCGCCGCGGCCCGCGCTGCGACGTCCGCTGCGACGCGTGCTCCCGGGACGGCCTCGCTCCTCATCACTTCCTCGTCACTTGAAGCCCGCGGGTCACTTGAAGCCCGTGGACATGTACTGGTCGACGTTGTCCTTGTCGACGACGGCCGAGTAGAGCGTCAGGGACGCGGGGATCTCGAACTCGGCCATGCCGCCGATGCCCTTGCCCTGGCCGAGGGCGCGCGCCAGGTCGATCGCGGACGCGGCCATCGTCGGCGGGTACAGGACGGTGGCCTTGAGGACGCCCCGGTCGGCCTTGATCTCCTGGAACGCGGAGAGCGCGCCCGCGCCGCCGACCATCAGGAAGTCGTCGCGGCCGGCCTGCTTGATGGCGCGCAGGGCGCCCACGCCCTGGTCGTCGTCGTGGTTCCACAGGGCGTCGATGTTCTTCTGCGCCTGGAGCAGCTGCGACATCTTCGCCTGGCCGGACTCGACGGTGAACTCGGCGGCCTGCCGGGCGACCTTCTTGATGTTCGGGTAGTTCTTGAGCGCGTCGTCGAAGCCCTTCGTGCGCTGCTTGGTGAGCTCCAGGTTGTCGAGCCCGGCGAGCTCCACGACGCGTGCGTCGTCCTTGCCCTTGAGCTTCTCGCCGATGTAGTGCCCGGCGTTGAGGCCCATGCCGTAGTTGTCGCCGCCGATCCAGCAGCGGTACGCCTGCGCGGACGCGAAGATCCGGTCGAGGTTGACCACGGGGATGCCGGCCTTCATCGCCTTGAGGCCGACCTGCGTGAGGGCCTTGCCGTCGGCGGGCAGGATGACGAGGACGTCGACCTTCTTGTTGATGAGGGTCTCGACCTGGCCGATCTGGGCGGCGGTGTCGTTGGAGCCCTCGGTGGCCTCCAGGGTGACGTCCTGGTACTTCTTCGCCCGCGACTTGGCGTTGTCGTTGATCGCGTTGAGCCAGCCGTGGTCGGCCTGCGGCCCGGCGAAGCCGATGGTGACCTCCTTGCCGGGCTTGTCGTCGGCGACGGCCTGGTTGTTCTCCGAAGCCGCGTCGTCGTCCTTGGACTCGTTGCTGGTGCAGCCGGTCAGGACGGCACCCGCGGACACGGCGGCCGCCCCGAAGAGCAGCCCTCTGCGGCTCGTGGTGTGTGGCATGGCGGTGACCCCTTCACGTGGTGGCCGTTCGGCGCTGCACCAGGACGGCGGCGACGATGATCGCCCCCTTGGCGATCTGCTGGACGGCGGTCTCCAGGTTGTTGAGCGCGAAGATGTTGGTGATCGTGGTGAAGATCAGGACGCCGAGCACGGAGCCGGTGATGGTGCCGCGCCCGCCGCTGAGCAGGGTGCCGCCGATGATCGCGGCGGCGATGGCGTCGAGCTCGTACAGATTGCCGTTGGTGTTCTGGCCGGACCCGGCGAGCACGATCAGCAGGAACGCCGCGATCCCGCAGCACAGGCCCGAAAGCAGGTAGAGGTAGAGCCGCTGCCTGCGTACGTCGATCCCGGCCAGGCGCGCGGCCTCCGCGTTGCCGCCGACCGCGACCGAACGGCGGCCGAACGTGGTGCGGTTGAGCAGCAGCCAGCCCACGACCGTCACGGCGGCGAAGACCATCACCAGCGGCGGAATGCCGAGGACGTAGGAGTCCCGCTCCCCCAGCTTCAGGACGCCGTCGACCGTGACCATCTGGGTCTTGCCGTCGGTGATCTCCAGGGCGAGCCCGCGGCCCGACGCGAGCATGGCGAGCGTCGCGATGAACGGCACCATGCCGCCGTACGCGATGAGCAGGCCGTTGACGAGCCCGCACCCCAGGCCCACGACGACGGCCGTGAAGAGGATGCCCGCGAAGCCGTACTCCTGTGTGGCGACGGTGGTCGCCCACACCGACGCGAGCGCCACGATCGCGCCGACGGACAGGTCGATGCCGCCGGAGATGATCACGAAGGTCATGCCGACGGTGACGACGCCGATGACGGACGCCTGGGTGAGGATCAGCTGGACGTTGTCGGTGTCGAGGAACGCGTCGGGCTGGGTGACGCCGCCGATCACGACGAGGGCGGCGAGGACGCCGAGCAGCGACAGGGTCCGTAGGTCGACGCGGGCGGCCAGGGCCCGCAGGGGGCTCGGCGCGCGGTCCGTCGGCGGGCGCTTCTCGGTGACGGGCCGGGCGGGCGATGCGGGCTGCGTCATGACGCCGGGCTCCCTTCCGTGGTGACGGTGTCTTCCGGTGCGCCGGCCGCGGTGCCGGACGCCAGGACGAGGTCGAGGACGCGGTGTTCGTCGAGCTCGCGCGCGGGCGCCTCGTGCACGACGCGGCCCTCGCGGAGCACCAGGACGCGGTCGGCGAGGCCGAGGACCTCGGGCACTTCGCTGGATACGAGGAGGACGGCGAGGCCTTCGTCGGCGAGCCGCCGGACGACGGCGTACAGCTCGGCGCGGGCGCCGACGTCGACGCCGCGCGTCGGCTCGTCCAGGAGCAGCACGCGGCAGCCGCGCAGGAGCCAGCGGGCGAGCACGGCCTTCTGCTGGTTGCCGCCGGAGAGGGTGCGCACGGGGACGGACGGGTTGTCGGGCCGGAGCGACAGCTCCCGGGTCACGGCCCGCGCGGCCTCGCGCTCCTTCGTACGGTCGAGCCAACCGGCGTACGAATAGCGGGACATGGAGGACACGGACACGTTGCGGGTGACGGACTCCAGCATCAGGAGCGCCTGCGCCTTGCGCTCCTCGGGGGCGAGGCCGAGCCCGGCGCGGACGGCGGCGCGGACGCTGCCGGGGCGAAGGGCCCGGCCGTCGACGCGGACGTGGCCCGCGGTCGGCTTGCGGGCGCCGTAGATGGTCTCCAGGATCTCGGACCGGCCGGAGCCGACGAGCCCCGCGAGGCCGACGATCTCGCCGGGCCGCAGGTCCAGGTCGAGCGGCGCGAACTCGCCGTCGCGGGCGAGGCCGTGGACGGTGAGCACGGGCTCCGCGGGGGCGGCGTCGCCTTGAGCCGGGGTGCCCCGCTGGGCCGGGGTCCGCTGCTGGGCCGGGGTGCGCCGCGGGAAGACGTACTCGACGTCGCGCCCCGTCATCAGGGCGATGACCTCGCGCGTCGGGGTGTCCTTGGCGGGCAGGCCGACCGCGACGGCGCGGCCGTCCTTGAGGACGGTGACGCGGTCGCCGATGCGGCGGATCTCCTCGAGGCGGTGGGAGATGTAGACGACGGCGACGCCGTCCGCCGTGAGGTCGCCGACGATGCGGAAGAGATTGTCGACCTCGTCCGGGTCGAGGGCGGCGGACGGCTCGTCCATGACGATGAGGCGTACGTCGTGGGAGAGCGCGCGGGCCATCGACACGATCTGCTGCTGCGCGGCGGACAGCGCGCCGACGAGCCGCCCCGGATCGATCTCTGGATGGCCGAGTCGCTTGAGCAGAGCGGCAGTCGACTCGCGTGCGGCGCGCCCCCTGACCACGAATCCGGCCGTGGTCGGCTCGTGCCCGAGGTAGACGTTCTCGGCCACGGACAGGCCCTCCACCAGGTCGAGCTCCTGGTAGATGGTGGCGATGCCGCGGCGCATCGCGGCGATCGGCGAGCGCAGCGCGATCTGCTCGCCCCGCCAGACGATGGTGCCGCCGTCGGGCTGGTGGGCGCCCGCGAGGACCTTGATGAGCGTGGACTTGCCCGCGCCGTTCTGGCCGAGCAGGCAGTGCACTTCACCGGCGGTCACGTGCAGGTCGACGCCGTCGAGCGCCCGGACACCGGGGAAGGACTTGGTGATGCCGGACATGCTGAGCAGCGGTGGTTCTGGTGCCATGGTGGTTCCCCTCGGCGGACGTGCGGGCCGGTGTCAGGGCAGGGCAGAGCAGGGCGCTGTACGGGTGCGGAGGAAACGGAGACGTGGCGAGAGGTGCTCGTGTTACGCGGGTGAGAACAGGTGGTCGCTGATGAGCCGGGCGCCGCCGATGACTCCGGCGGTGGGGCCGAGCTCGCCGAGGACGATGGGGAGGTTGCCGGTCGCGAGCGGCAGCGACTGGCGGTAGACCTGGGTGCGGATCGCGGCGAGCAGCGTGTGGCCGAGGCCCGTGACGCCGCCGCCGATCACCACGAGGCCGGGGTTGAAGAAGCTGACGAGGCCCGCGATGACCTGGCCGGTGCGGTTGCCGCCCGTCCGGATCAGGTCGAGCGCGGTGGCGTCACCGGCGGCCGCCGCGGCGGCGACGTCGACGGCGGTGAGGGTGCCGGATGCCTCGAAGCGCGCGCCGAGCTCCGGCGAGCCGCCCTGGCGGGCGGCCTCCTCCGCGTCGCGGGCGAGTGCCGCGCCGCTGAAGTAGGCCTCCAGGCAGCCCCTGTTGCCGCAGGCGCAGGGGCGGCCGTCGGGCTCGACCTGGATGTGGCCGATGTCGCCCGCGCTGCCCGTCGTGCCGCGGTGGACCTCGCCGCCGACGACGATGCCGCAGCCGATGCCGGTGCCGATCTTGACGCAGAGGAAGTCACCGACGGACCGGGCGACGCCGGCGTGCTGCTCGCCCATCGCCATCAGGTTCACGTCGTTGTCGACCATGACCGGGCAGCCGAGCTCCTGGCTGAGCGCCTCCCGTACGGGGAAGCCGTCCCAGCCGGGCATGATCGGCGGCGCGACGGGGACGCCCTCGGGGAAGCGGACGGGGCCCGGTACGCCGATGCCGGCGCCGTCGAATCCCTCCGCGAGGCCCGAGTCCCGCAACTTCGCGGCCATGGAAAGGACTTGCTCGAAGACCGCGACCGGGCCCTCGCGCACGTCCATGGGCTGGTTGATGTGCCCGAGCACCTCCAGCTCGGCGTTGGTGACGGCGACGTCGACCGAGGTGGCGCCGATGTCGACGCCGAGGAAGCGGAGGTTGGGGGCGAGGCGGATGTTGTGGGAGCGGCGGCCGCCGCGGGATGCGGCGAGGCCGTCGGCGACCACGAGTCCGGTCTCCAGGAGGCGGTCCACCTCCACGGCCAGCTTGGACCGGGAGAGGTCGACCTGGTCGCCCAGCTGGGCGCGGGAGTTGGGGCCGCCGTCACGGAGGAGGCGCAGCAGGCGGGCCTGATGCGTGTTGGCGGGTCGAGCCGTCATCCGTCTCACGCGCCCCTCCCCGCCTCATCGGCCTTGTCCCTCTTGCGTGTTGGGCTTTCGAGGGGAACGTAGCAGTGCGTGCCGGGGGTGGGAAGAACTTGCGCGCGAATTGGGTACGACTTTCTCCTGTGACGGGACAAAGGGGGGTGGGTGGGCCCTCGCGGGGGGCGCCCCAGGCCCGCCCCTTCACCGAAACCAGGGGCTGCCGCCCCTGGCAC
>NZ_JBHYJH010000108.1:0-33425 GCF_042740445.1 Streptomyces sp. NPDC059003
CTTCGTATCGACAACTAGGGGGTGCTCCTTGTCGTCGCCGTGCGCGCTTCCCTCGATCGGGCGGTCGTGCGTAGATTCGGTCATGGCTGCCTGTCCCATCAGGTGGTCCGCGCCCCGGGACCGGTCGCACGGTCGCCGGGGTCCTGCATCACGACCCTTGCGCTGGCGGCCCGCCGCTCCTATCCCGCCGCCCTATAGGTGCGCCCTATATTTGAGCCATGGGGGAATCCCGCCCGGACTTGTGGGCACACCCACAGCTACTCGCAGCCCTCTCCAGCGGTGACTGGGGCGCGGTCTTCCGCACGTACCGGAAGCTCACGGGGATCAGTCAGACGAAGCTTGGGGATCGGGTAGGGCTCGCTCAGCCAGACGTCTCCGACATCGAGCGCGGCCGACGGTGCGTCACCTCCGCAGAAGTCCAGCAGCGCATCCGGGTCGGCCTCGGGGCACCTGATACCGCAGCCGCTTCGGAACCAGCCCACAAGCTGCCCTTGCCATCGCTCACACTGTCCTGCCCCGGACCGGACGAAGACTTGTTGGCTCGTGTGACGAGCGTCGTCGACGCCCACACTCGCGTGGACACCGCCACTCTCGATTGGTTGGACAACCTACTTGCCGAACACCGCCGCGCCGAAGACCTCATCGGATCGCGGCCACTTGTAGACGTGATGCGTCAGCAGCTTCGAACGGTCGTCGACTTGCACGGGGGCGCGCGCGGCCCTCTGGCCGACCGCGTCGTACGACTGGCGGCCGAGCACGCGCAGTTCCTCGCGTGGATGGCGCAGGACCAGGACCAGAGCGCTGCCGCGCTCGCTTGGTACGACAGATCCCACGAGTGGGCACTGGAGGCGGGGGACGCCAACATGGCCGCCACGACGTTGAACATGAAAGCGCACCTGGCGTGGTCCAAGGGACGCGGTACTCGATGTGTACGCCTCGCCGAAGCGTCCCGCTGGTCCGCTCCGGGTACGTCCCTCGGCGTGCAGGGCATGGCCACGCAGATGGCAGCCAGAGGGCACGCACTCAACAGCGAGGCCGACGACGCTCACCGCCTCCTCGACAAAGCGCAGGAGATCATGAGCCGAGCGGCCGAGCGCCCCGAGGACGAGCCGCCATGGATGTACTTCTACTCAGCCAACTGGTTCACGTTGCAACGCGGGATGGCGACGCTGCACCTGCGCGACTGGCGGTCAGCCGTGGACCAACTCACGGGCGGACTATCCGCGATGCCGGACGAGTACCGGCGTGACAAGACGTGGTTCCGCGCCTGCCTCGCGCACGCGCAGGCCGGTGCCGGTGAGACCGCTGAGGCCCTCGCCATCGCCATGGCCATCGTCCCCGACGCCGCAGCGGTCGGGCGTCCGCATTCGTGGAACGAACTGCACACCACAGCAGCCATACTCATGCGTCGGTCCCCAGCGCAGGCGCGGCAACTGGTCGCCGCTCTTCGAGAGTTTGACTGATCACGAAGCTCACCACCTCGCATAGCCATGCATTCGATCTCGACGGCGCCCCCAATGCCGGGTGCCGCAAACGATCTGCGCATGACTATGCACGCCTCCGACCTGCACGAATTCGAGTAGAGAGAAAATCGGGCGATAAGAGCGTCAGCGGTCACCGATGCACTAATCTACGATCGACCCCTACCCCCCATGCGCGATCAGCGACAAGGCTCTGACCAGCAGTAACGTGGCGCCCGATCAGCTCTGCCGCTGCATGCATTTACTGATCCCGACATTACTACGCTCAAGATTCGCCGCAGCGCATGAAATAGCCGATCCACGCATAAAGGAGCAGCGCCCCGAGGTCGAGAGCCATCAGAGACCTCGGGGCGCTGCGACCCGACGCCAGAAGCGGAGAACGGCGCCGGGGTCCTAGTCGACCTCGCCGTCGCTGTCCGGCAGCGCGCGCCACAGCTCGGCGTTGATTCCTTCGCGGCGCGTACCGAGCGCGGCAGCCAGTTTGTCAAACTCGACTTCACGCGCCTGCTCATTGTGCTGTTTGACCTCGCGCAGCACTTCGAAGCCGCTCACGAGCGGACTCCGACATCGACAACGAATGCAGACGGCTGGAATACCTGGATATCACCACGGAGCCAGGCGAGGAAGGCGACCTGGCCATTGTCCGCATACCGCTCACGCAGGAACTCGATACGGAATTCGGTACGGATTCCGATACCGAGCTGCGACCAGTCCGCCGTGTAGATCTCTGAGCAGTCGGTCGATGTACCAACCGTCAGGTTCACTGGCACCTGCTTCGTCGGCAGCATGGGCAGCATGCTCGTGGGCGGCTGAAGATACGCGTTCGTCGTCGCTTCCTTGAGCTTGGACAGGCTCGTATTCGTACGAGGTGCCTGGATGTGATAGCTCGGCTCGAAGTTGTTATTCCGGACGGCACCCACCGCATCCAGGTGGAAGTCGTAGTTTGTGATGGCCGCCCCGTTCGCCCCGTGCGAGGTGGAGGTGACCCCTGCCGTATTGAGTACCCCCCGAGGTTCGGGAGAGGTCCCCGAACCGCGCAGAGCGACCCGGTCCATTTCAAGGGCTATCTGCTGGGCGAAGCTGTTCGCGATGACGTTGGACGCGGACGGGTCGGAGTCCTCGAAGAGTTCGACACTCATGGTCACAAGGCGATTCAGAGAACGGGCCGTGAACGTCACCGAGTCGAACGTCATGTCGGCTGCCGTAATGGCGGCGTTCTCGTTGCGCCATCCGGGAGTTCCTTCGCCGGTGAGGCGGGCAATCTTCAGGGTCTGTGCCGTCATCGGAACGAAGGTCGCGCCTGCCTGTGCGACACGCATTTGGTTGCGTGCGAGGTCGATGACATTGGATGCCAGAGGCGTGGGTACGAGATAGCCGCCTGCCGAAAGGGTGCCCTCGGACAGCGCCTTGCGTTCGGCGTCGGCGTCCTTCCATTTTCCGGTGGCCATGCCCCGGATGAGCTTGTCGAAGTTCAGCCCCTCGTGGTCGCGGTCGCTGTGACCGTTGTCGCGCGACCACTGCGTGAAGGTCTGTCCCTTGCGCAGGACTTCAGCACCCTTGAGGTTCCGGCCCCCCTGGTGCGGAGCACCGTACGGGCGCGCACCGTCGCCGGATTCGGCCCCGTAGCAGCCGCCCTCGACAACGTCCGCAACTTTCTTCAGGCGGTCGATTTCAGAGTTCAGGTCGCGGACGTACCGGACCTTTTCCTCGACCGTGTGACGGTTCTTGATGGTGACACGGGACAGGTCACATTCCGGCCCCGCTTCGTCGAGTATGCGCTTCAGTTCAGCCCTGGCTGATTCCAGGGCAGGAAAGTAGGTCATGGGGAACCCCGGGAGTTCAGCACGCACAAGGGCGTGCGGGAGCAGAGGAATTCGGCTCGTGCGCGACTGCGCGATTTCCCGGGCCGCACCGGTCGGCGTCTACGGACGCCCCGGGCGACAGCGGTAGCCGAACGCGTCGCCCGCGTTCTCGCCGGGCCTCTGCCCGACTATGCGGCTGCTTCTCAGGATACGCACCTGACAGTGCGTCAGTGAGTCGTGAACAGTTCGTCGGCCCGCGCGGCCGTCGCGGACCATGCCATCCAGACGGGGTCACTGACCGACCGGTAGTGCCGGGCCAGTTCGCGGACCGCGTTGGCGGGGTCGCGCGGCACGAAGCCCGGCGTCACGGTCGCCGCATCGACGGCCTGAACGAGTGCGGTCACGCCCTCACGGAAGCGCGCGCGTTCATCGGCCGACAAGACCGAAAGGGCGAGCGTCAAGGGGTCACGCTCAGGGGGCGTGGTGTCGTCGGCCATGGCCGATCCTCCGGTGGTCTCGTGTTCGTGCGAAGTTGGGTGATCTTGGATGTGGGGCGCTCTAGCGGGCGTTGACGGGATCGGCGGCGCCCGCGCGCCGGGGCGACACCGAGCGGGGCCTGAGGGGGCGTCCGGCGGTGTGGGCGGGGGCGCCTGGCTTCGCTGGCCGACCAGCCCCCTGCATGGGATGGAAAGCCTCTATCCATCCCCGTCCAGCGATCTCGTCTGTGCCGCTTCGACTCTGCCGTGATCTTGCTCTGCGTTGCTTCGCTCTGTGTTGCGTCTCCCTGCCCTGCCGCCTGCCCCGTCTTACGCCGGGGGCAGGGAGGCAGGGTCTGTGGGGAGGTAAGACACCCTGCTGTCGGCAGGGTCACGGCGGGGTCAGGCAGGGTCGGGAGGAGGAACCTCCCCATCACCGTCCAACTGGTCGTCACCTCCCGCCGGATGGTGCGTCGTGGGCTGCCCGATGCCGCCCTTGTCGATCCGCAGCTGGTCGTGCGCGACGAGCCACTCCCGCGTCCAGTCGATCTTGTCGTTGGCGCCGGTGACGCCCGACCGGATAGCCGTGGTGGAACACCCCGGGTTCTTCGCCACGAAGGCAAGGACGGCCTCGCGCAGCTTCTGGGGCGGCGCCTCCTCGTACCCCCGGTCCTCCGATACCGGCTTCGGCTCAGCGACCCAGATGCTGGCGTCCGGCCCCGCGCGGAACACGCTGAAGTCGACGACCAGGTTGGCGAAGTACTGCGGCGTGCGCCCCGGTCGGGCGTGTTTCCTGATCCACCCCATCCGGTCCTTCTCGACCTTGAGGCGGCTCACCCCCCGTACGCCCTTGCCGATCGGCGCGACCGGGTCCAGGAGGTACGAGACGCCCGTGATCGCGGACTTCTTGTGCTGCGAGCCGATGGCCCGCTTCTCGCCGTGCGGGATGTGATCGGCGACGACGACACCCCAGCCGGCGAGCGCGAACGGCTTGGTCAGCTTCGCGTGCCAGGCCGCGACGTCGGGGCCGTCCTTGTCCGAGAGTCCTTCCAGCGCCAGGGACTCGGTCATGCCGTCGAAGATGGCGAGGCTGCCCCTCTTGCCGACCAGCGCACTGAAGTCGGCCATGTCCGCCTCGCTGAGCGCCGCTACAGGATGCCTGTAATGGAAATACGTCAGCACCGCGTCCCGGCTTGCTCCGAGCAGCCTGAGCCGTTGGACGATGCTGCGCTTGTCGTCCTCGAAGTCGACGTAGGCGACGTGGCGCCCCTTGTTGATTTCCTGGACGCCCGACAGGCAGAGCAGCCACGACTTACCGGCCTCGGACTCCGCGTGCACACCATTGATCTTCCCGCTGTAGAAGGTCCCGTAAGGGCACACGCCCATGAGGTCGCGCACGGTGCCGATGTCCGTCCGTACCTCGGTCTCTGCGTCGTCCCACACCTCGGCCAAGTCCTCGTGCGCCCACGACCGGGGGAGGTCGACAGCCTTCTTGGCCTTGTACCTGCGTTCGCTCTCGTCGTTGTCTTCGCGAGACTCGACGCCCTTCTGAATGCGGTTCTCTCGGAACGCCGCGTCACGCCGGGACCGATCCCGTACGAGTTCCTGGAACTCGGCCTTCTGGTGGTCCGGGATACCGAATGCAATGGCTGTCTGCTGCTCACTCGTGAGCGCGGCGAGGTAGGCGTAGGCGAACCCTTCCAAGGCTGCCGGAAACAAGCTGTACGCCGGGGCCGTCATTCCGCACCCCCGTCATCGACCCGCACAGCCACCATCGAAACACCAGCGCGGGCCGCCGCACGGAACACGTCGCCGGTATCGGCGACAGCACCACTCAGCACCGGGCATCCAGGACTGTGCACAACGTCGATGTGCAGGACGCCGAGAGCGTCGCGGCGGACTCCGTGAACCTCGGCTACACAGCTCCCGCAGCGATACGCCCGCGCAAGCTTCAGCGCCGCCTTGGCGGGCCTCTGACGGCGGTGCTTGCCGTTCGGCTTGCGGCGGCTCATGACGCATCACCGCCGTCCGAGTACAGCGCGACCAAACTCCGGATGGCGGGTTCGACAAAGTGCCTTCGGATAGGGTCCACAGCTTCCTCGCCCAACTTCTCATTGAAGTCGAGCAGCATCACGGACAACTGTCCGATCACGGTGATCGGCGCAACGCCTCCGTCCAGCGCGTCTAGAATCCAGCGGTCAACCTTGTCCAGGTGGGCGCAGATCGCGTCAGTCACATCCCGGGCTTCAGCATTCGTCATGAACTCTGCTGCCGGAACGGCGTATTGCGCGGCCGTCTCGCGCACGGCGACGGCGGTCGGCTTGCCCCCGGTCCGCTCCCCCGCCTGCCGCCACACCTCGGCGCGCTGTGCCTCGGGGACGCGCCCGAGTTCCCGAGCCTGACGCTCACTGGTCGGCACAGGAAGCCCGGCGTCTACCACGGTAGACACGACCTCGGCGGCGGACATCAGCTGATAGGCGCGGCCACGGGAAAGGCCCCACCGGGTCTCGCAGTAGACCGCGAAGGTGCCGAACTGGTCGCGGTAGAGGCGCCGTTCACGGACCTCGGCCAGCGCTCTGCCGACTTCGACGAAGGTCTGAATACCCCGCTCGATGACGCCTTCGAGGTGTGCCAGATCGTTACGCTCGTCGGGACTCAGCGGGGAACCGTCGGATACCGTGGACACCGTCGACGCCGCGCCCTGGTTGTTGATATCGACCCCCGGCTGCACACTGGGGGTCGACCCGTGTTCAGGCGACATCCTGAGCACCCCGCATTCCGGGGTGCAGAAGCGCAGCGAGCTTCGTGAGCTGGTCGTCAGTCAGTTCAGGCGCGGTGTCGACGATATTCCGGATGTACGACTCGACGTTCGCGGCTTTCAGGGCGCGGTCGATGTCGGTGGTATCGGCGTCCGGGCGATGCCGCTTAGTGACAGCCTTCTTGGCACGCAGACGTCCCACTTCAGCGGGAACATTGCGCTTTGAATTCTTTGTTTCAGACAAGGGGAATCAGCCTTTATGATGAAACGGAAGGGGATTCCCTGCGTGTCCGGAGCTGTGCTTACCACCCGACCAGGTGGAATTACTGGCATGACGCTCAAATGAAGCGGACAGCCCTTGCGCGTCCACGCGATGCTGTAACGACAGCACCAGGCCGTACCGCTTCCGCAGGAGTGCGGGTTCCAGCAGACTCCTTAAACTCTAAGCGGCGCATACATGTTCGAGCGAGATTTGATCGAAAAGATTCCGTGAAGAGTCATGGAGATCTCGTAAAGTCAACTCCAAATAGATCAACAAGGGAGAACCCCCAGCCGAAGCCAGGGGCTCAAGATCCGACACGAACAGCTCGTGCGAACCCTTTGTCTTGGATCAAGCCGCGCGCACCCACCTGATCCGGTCGAACACCGTCGCCGACGCGGTCACGGCCGCAGTCGGTTGGATTCGAGGCTGTCCGATCACGTCAGCGCTGAGCAACAACGCCGCTATGGCTCGCTGCGCCGCCACGGGAGTGCGCTCCCAGCGGCCAGCGACGTCAGGGCCGGGGCCGAACAGCGTGCTGAGCTTGGTCGGGCGGATTAGATTCCGCTGCCGCTCCTCCAACTCACCGATCCGGCCCTCAAGCCGCTCGGCGCGGCGCGCGAACCTGCGCTCCTCGCTCAGCGTCTCGGGTTCCGCGTGCTCAGTCTCCTGAAGGTCCGCACGCGCCTTGGCGAGGGCATCACGGATCTCGGCCGCCTCTCCCGTGGCGTCGTCAGCATCGAGGATCTGATAGACGTCACGGCGCGCCAAGTAGCTCAGAATCACGCCGGGCCGTTCGGCGGTCCCGACGAAGATCTCATCCACTTCTTCCTTCGGGACGCGCCAACACCCCTTCTTACACTCGTAATTGATCTCCTTGCTGCGGTTTCGAACCGTGATCGGACCCGTGCACCGATCGCACGTGATTGCCCCTGTGAGGGCGTAGTGGGCCCCGCCAGGGTTCCCCTTGACGCGGGACGGATCGGAGACGATCCGCTGCACGTCGAAGAACAGTTCGTCACTGACGAGCCGGGGCCACGCTGCCTTCACCGTGCCGCTCCTCGTGGCGCGAAGTCCGATGTAGCAGACGTGTGTGACCAGGTCTCGCAGAGTCTGAGCCGACAGTGGCTTTCCGCGTCGCCCGACGATCCCCCGGGCAGCCCAATCCCGCTCGATCTCGCAGAACGGGTCGTGGGCCCGACTGCGCTCGAAGAGTTCAACGATCCATGGGGCTTCGACCGGATGGGCGTACTGCCGGACAGGGACGCGCTTGCCCCTCTTGATCTCGTACTCTCGCGCGTAACCAAGAGGGACTATGCCGTGCGGCTTGCCGTCGCGGATGTTCGCTTCGATCCCTCGACGGGTGCGAGCGGACAAGCGCCGTACCTCTATCTCGGAACTCACGCCGTCCGACAGCAGCGTCTCGCGGTCGCGGTAGTTCGAGGGGTCGTAAGTCCGGTCGTGGCTCGTAACGTGGATCAGGATGCCGCAGTCCTCACACAGGTCCAACAGGGTGGCCCATTCACCCACGCGGCGAGAGCCCCGGCTCGACTCCCACAGCCACAGGATCTGAGCCTTGAACTGATCGCTCCGCAGGTCCGCGATCAGCCTGTCGAAGTCGCCGCGCGCGTGCTTCGCGTACGGCGACGCGCTGCCCTGATCGCTGTACGGCACCCCGAGCGTGACACCCTCACGGGCAGACGCGCGACTGTTGTCGTCGTGCTGCTCGGTGATCGAGCGCTCGCCACGCGCAGAGACCCTCAAGTACTCGCGACCGATCATTCCTGACAGGCTGTTGACCATGGCTACCTCCCCGGACCCACAGGACCCGCACACCCAGTGTGCGCCTACCTCTCAAGGTAGAAGGCCCCCTGTTCCGAGGCGGCCGACCCTCCTTCTCGGCGCCGTTCTCTGCGCCACCCTCTTCACCCTCCTGACCTGGCAGATCGCCGCCGACGGCCCCCTGCGCCGCCTCGACGAGCGCCTCGGCCGCGCCCTGATCGACGGCCCCCTGCCTGACGGCGTCGCCGAACTCCTCGCCGACCTCGGCAACACGGCGGTCGCGCTCCCGGTCCTGGCCGCGGTCATCGCGGGCACCGCCTGGCGCGCCCGCGGCTCCGGTGCGTACCGCTGGTGGCTGCCGCCCCTGCTCGCGGCCCTCGCGATGGCGGCCGTCCCCGCGCTCGTCGTCCCCCTGAAGGCGGCCGTGGACCGGCCGGGACCGCCGGGCGCGGACGGCACCGGCTACTACCCGTCGGGCCACACCGCCACGGCCACCGTCGCCTACGGCGCCGCGGTGCTCCTGCTGCTCCCGCACCTGTCCCGCCTCCGGCGCGCCCTGCCCCTCGCCTGCGTCCTGCTGAACGCAGGCGTGGGACTCGGCCTGGTGGTCCGCGGCTACCACTGGCCCGCGGACGTGGTCGGGAGCTGGCTGCTGTGCGGGGTGCTGCTCCAGGCCCTGGTGCTCGTACGCCTGTCGGCGCTCAGCCGAAGTACGCGTCGAAGTTCTTCGAGAACTCCTGGTTGTTGAAGCGGTCCCAGTTGATCGACCAGGTCATCAGGCCGCGCAGCGCGGGCCACTTGCCGTGGGGCTTGTACGCGCCGCAGTTGGTGTTCTTCGTCAGGCAGTCCAGGGCCTTGTTGACCTCGCCGGGCGCGACGTGGCCGTTGCCCGCCTGCGGGGACGCGGGCATGCCGATGGCCACCTTCTGCGGGGGCAGGGGCGGGAAGACGTTGGCCGCGTTGCCCTTCACCGGGAAGCCGGTCAGGAGCATGTCGGTCATGGCGATGTGGAAGTCGGCGCCGCCCATCTGGTGGTACTGGTTGTCGAGGCCCATGATCGGGCCCGAGTTGTAGTCCTGGACGTGCAGCAGCGTCAGGTCGTCGCGCAGGGCGTGGATGACCGGCAGATAGGCGCCCGCGCGCGGGTCGGCGCCCCACTGCCCCGGGCCGTAGTGCTGGTAGCCGAGCTGCACGAAGAAGGTCTCCGGCGCCATGGTGAGGGTGAAGTCCGGGCCGTACTTGGCCTTGAGGGTCTTCACGGCGGCGATCAGGTTCACGATCACCGGGGTCTTCGGGTTCTTGAAGTCGGTGTCGCTCGCGTCCAGGGAGAGCGAGTGGCCCTCGAAGTCGATGTCGAGGCCGTCGAGCCCGTACTCGTCGATGATCGCCGAGACGGAGCGTACGAAGGTGTCGCGGGCCTGGGCGGTGGCGAGCCGCACCTGGCCGTTCTGGCCGCCGATGGAGATCAGGACCTTCTTGCCCTGCGCCTGCTTGGCCTTGACGGCGGCCTTGAACTCGTCCTTGGTCTCGACGTTCGGGCACTCCGTCTTCGGGCAGAGGCCGAAGCGTATGTCGCCCGACGTCGGCGAGGTCGGCTCGCCGAACGCGAGGTCGATGATGTCCCAGCTCGCCGGGGTGTCCGCGAGGCGCGTGTAGCCGGAGCCGTTGGCGAAGCTGGTGTGGAGGTAGCCGACCAGGGCGTGTTCGGGCAGGGCCCTGGCCTCCGGGGTGGTGGAGGTGGGGGAGGTGCCGGCTGCCGCGGCCGGGAGCTGGGCCGCGAGCAGGCCGGACGCCGCGAGCGCGAGGGCGGCGGCCGCGGTCCGGATTCCGGTGCTGCGTGGGCCTGGACGGGAGCGGGAGTGCGCCACAACTGCCTCCGGGAGTGGGGGTGGTGGAGAGCAGGACACACTCAAGTTGGTCCAGACCAATAAGCTTGTCAAGTCCCTGTCAGGTGGTCGGGGCGGTCAGGGTCGCTCGGCGGGCGGTCAGGATGGTCGATCGGGATCGTCGGGCCTGTGGGGTGGCTCGTACGGGCCCGGGCCGCCCGGGCGTTCCGGCTCCTCCTGGGACTCGCGCGCAAGGGACGCCGCCGCCTCGTGCATCGCGAGTTCGAGGAGCGCCGGGTCCACGAGCGTGCCCGAGCCGTCCGGCGGGATGATCCAGCGCACCGCGCCCGTCGACCGGCCCGGGTACGGCACGACGATCCAGGTGCCGCGGCCCGCGCCGCGCACCCCCGTGCCCACCCAGCGCGCGACCGTGCCCGCGGGCACGAAGAACCCCATCCGCGCGTCCCCGAAGTCGGCGAGCACCGGGCCCGGCCGGTCGACCACCCGCGTCAGGACGTCGAGCGTGGGATAGCCGAGCTCGGCCGGCAGGATGAGGACGTCCCAGAGCCTGCCCGCCGGGAGCAGCGCGACCCCGAGGGGGTTGCGCTCCCACTCCCAGCGGCAGGCATCCGGATCCGGCGCCACCGACACCAGCCACTCGACCGCGGTTTTCGCCCCCGAACCATTCATGGGGACCCTTCCTTTCGTGTAGGACGGTTCGTCTGCCACGAGGGAGAGGGGCCAGGGGGCCGGGCATTACGCGAGTCCCGGCTACCAGTTGGTAGTGAGGCGGGTCACTGATCGCGGTGGGCGTACGCCGGTGCGCCCGGGGGTCAGCTGTCGAAGCCGAGCCCCATCTTGTCCATCGCCCGCAGCCAGGCGTTCCGGCGGCCGCCGTTCTCGTCGGCCCGGGCGAGCGCCCGCTTGGTGAGGGTCACTCCGGTCCAGGTGAACGGCTCCGGGGGGAACGGCAGGGGCTTGGAGCGGACCATCTCCAGGGCCGTACGCTCCGTGTGCTCGCCCGCGAGCAGGTCCAGCATCACGTCGGCGCCGAAGCGGGTCGCGCCGACGCCGAGGCCCGTGAACCCGGCGGCGTACGCGACGCGGTCCCCGTACGCCGTGCCGAAGAACGCCGAGAAGCGCGAGCAGGTGTCGATCGCGCCGCCCCACGCGTGTGTGAAGGACAGCCCCTCCAGCTGCGGGAAGCAGGTGAAGAAGTGGTCGGCGAGCTTCGCGAACGTCTCGGGGCGCTGGTCGTACTCGGCGCGCACCTTGCCGCCGAAGGGGTAGATCGCGTCGTAGCCGCCCCACAGGATGCGGTTGTCGGCGGAGAGCCGGAAGTAGTG
Source organism: Streptomyces sp. NPDC059003 (assembly GCF_042740445.1). Taxonomy (NCBI): domain Bacteria; kingdom Bacillati; phylum Actinomycetota; class Actinomycetes; order Kitasatosporales; family Streptomycetaceae; genus Streptomyces; species Streptomyces sp. NPDC059003. Next base: position 11,731 of record NZ_JBHYJH010000108.1, read on the forward strand.
GAACTGGTTGGCCGCGTCGCCGAGGCCCTGGCGGTTCTGCCAGCCGATCGCGGCCAGCTGCCCGGCGCTGAGCGGCTCGGTCATCAGGGCGTAGTCGTACACCGGGACCGTGTACGGCCGCACGCGCTTGACCAGGGACGGGAAGACGTTCGTGCCGAGGGCGACGTGGCGGGCGAAGGCGCGGCCGTACGGGGTGCGGACGGCCATGCCCGCGCCGGACGAGGCGAGTTCCAGGGCGGGGGTGTGTTCGTAGACGCGGACGCCCAGGTCGAGGCAGGCGCGCTTGAGGCCCCAGGCGAGCTTCGCCGGGTGCAGCATGGCGACGCCGTCGCGGTCCCAGAAGCCGCCGAGGAAGGTCGGCGAGTCGACCTGCTTGCGCAGGGCGTCCGCGTCCAGCATCTCGGTGGTGCCGGTGAGGCCGAGGGCGGCCATCTCCTCGTACATCTCGTGGAGTTCGGCGAGCTGGTGGGGCTTCGTCGCCACGTCGATCTCGCCGGTGCGCTCGAAGTCGCAGTCGATGGCGTACCGGGTGACGGCGGCCTCGATCTCGTCGAGGTTGCGGGCGCCGAGCTCCTCGAGCCTGGCGATCTCCCGGGGCCAGCGGGCCAGGCCGTTGGGGATGCCGTGGGTGAGGGAGGCTGCGCAGAAGCCGCCGTTGCGGCCGGAGGCGGCCCAGGCGATCTCGCGGCCCTCGACGAGGACGACGTCGCGGCCGGGGTCGCGCTCCTTGGCGATGAGGGCGGTCCACAGGCCGCTGTAGCCGCCGCCGACGACGAGCAGGTCGCAGTGCTCGTCGCCGACGAGGGCGGGTACGGGGTCGGGCTTGTCCGGGTCGTCGAGCCAGTACGGGACCGGCTTGGCTTCGGCGAGAGACGTGGTCCAGCGGTTCATGGCAGCAGCGGCCATGATTTCCAACTCCTTCGGAACTCTTAAAGAGACTTCTTGGCGCGGCGCTTTCCGATCAGCATTCCCGCCACGACGAGAAGGACGGCGATGAGGAACATCGCCGTGCCGATCACATTGATTTGAACGGGCGTGCCCCGCTGCGCCGATCCCCAGACGAACATGGGGAACGTCACAGTCGATCCGGCATTGAAGTTCGTGATGATGAAGTCGTCGAAGGAGAGCGCGAACGCGAGCAGCGCGCCCGCGGCGATTCCCGGTGCGGCGATGGGCAGGGTGACGCGCAGGAAGGTCTGCACGGGTCCGGCGTAGAGGTCCTGCGCGGCTTGTTCCAGGCGCGGGTCCATCGACATCACGCGGGCCTTCACGGCGGTCACGACGAAGCTCAGGCAGAACATGATGTGCGCGATGAGGACGGTCCAGAAGCCCAACTGCGCGCCCATGTTGAGGAAGAGCGTGAGCAGCGACGCGGCCATCACGACTTCGGGCATCGCCATCGGCAGGAAGATCAGCGAGTTGACGGCGCCGCGGGCGCGGAAGCGGTAGCGCACGAGCGCGAAGGCGATCATGGTGCCGAGCACGGTGGCGCCGAGCGTCGCCCAGAAGGCGATCTGCAGGCTGAGCGAGAGCGATCCGCACATGTCGGCGACGCCGCACGGGTCTTTCCAGGCGTCGGTGGAGAACTCCTGCCAGGAGTAGTTGAAGCGGCCTTTCGGCTTGTTGAAGGAGAAGACCGTGACGACGACATTGGGGAGCAGGAGATAGGCGAGCGTCAGGAGTCCCGCGATGACGACGAGATTGCGGCGCAGCCAGCGTACGAGGGCCATCAGACGAGATCCTCCGTCCCGGACTTGCGGATGTAGAAGGTCACCATGAGCAGAATGGCGGCCATGAGGATGAAGGAGAGCGCGGCGGCCGTGGGGTAATCCAGAATGCGCAGGAACTGCGTCTGGATGACGTTGCCGACCATGCGGGTGTCGGTGGAGCCCAGCAGGTCGGCGTTGACGTAGTCACCGGCCGCGGGGATGAAGGTGAGCAGCGTGCCGGAGACGACGCCGGGCATGGACAGCGGGAACGTCACCTTGCGGAAGGTCGTGGAGGGCCGGGCGTAGAGGTCGCCCGCGGCCTCGTGCAGGCGGGGGTCGATGCGCTCCAGGGACGTGTAGAGCGGCAGGATCATGAACGGCAGGAAGTTGTACGTGAGTCCGCAGACCACCGCGAGCGGGGTGGCGAGGACGCGGTCGCCGTCGGTGGCGCCGAGCCAGTTCGTGACGTCGAGGACGTGCAGCGAGTTGAGGGCGCCCACGACCGGGCCGCCGTCGGCGAGGATCGTCTTCCACGCCAGCGTGCGGATGAGGAAGCTGGTGAAGAACGGCGCTATGACGAGGACGAGGATGAGGCCCCGCCAGCGGCCCGCCCGGAACGCGATGAGGTACGCGAGCGGGTAGCCGAGCAGCAGGCACAGGACGGTGGCGGCGCCGGCGTAGAGGACGGAGCGCAGGAACTGCGGCCAGTAGTCGCCGAGCGCGTCCCAGTAGGTGGCGAAGTGCCAGGTGACCTTGTAGCCCTCTTCGAGGGAGCCGGTCTGGACGGACGTCGACGCCTGGTAGACGAGCGGCAGGGCGAAGAAGACGAGCAGCCACAGGATGCCGGGGAGCAGCAGCCAGTAGGGGACGAGGCGGCCGCGCTTGCGGGGCTTCGGGGGCGCCGGGGTGTCCTCGACGGGCGGCGCCTTGACGGGGGCGGTCACGCGTCCTCCTCGACCTTCTCCACGCCCGCCTCGACGTCCTGGTCGGCGTCGAGGCCGAAGGTGTGGGCGGGGTTCCAGTGCAGGACGACGTCGGCGCCGGGGACCAGGCGCGGGTCGCGCTCGATGTTCTGCGCGTAGGCCTCGAAGGCGGCGCAGACGGGGCTGTCGATGACGTACTGCGTGGAGACGCCGATGAAGCTGGAGGCGGTGATGCGGCCGGTGATGCGGTTGCGTCCGTCCGGGATCGTGCCCGCGTCGTCGGCGTGCGCGAGCGCGATCTTCTCCGGGCGCACGCCGACGAGGACCTTGCCGCCGGGGGCGGTCGGGGCGCTGCATCGGTGCCTGGGCAGGACCAGTTTGCCGTCGCCCGCCCTGAGGACGACGTCGTCGCCTGCGGCCGAGTCGACGTCGGCCTCGATGAAGTTGGAGGTGCCGAGGAAGTTGGCGACGAACGTGGTGCGCGGGTTCTCGTAGAGGTCGGCGGGTGCGCCCTGCTGTTCGACGCGGCCGCCGTTCATGACGGCGACGGTGTCGGCCATGGTCATGGCCTCTTCCTGGTCGTGGGTGACGTGCACGAAGGTGATGCCGACCTCGGTCTGGATGCGCTTGAGTTCGAGCTGCATCTGGCGGCGCAGCTTGAGGTCGAGGGCGCCGAGGGGCTCGTCGAGGAGCAGCACCTTGGGGTGGTTGATGAGGGCGCGGGCGACGGCGACGCGCTGCTGCTGGCCGCCGGAGAGCTGGTGCGGCTTCTTGCGGGCCTGCTCGCCGAGCTGGACGAGGTCGAGCATGTCGCCGACCTGCTTCTTCACGGACTTGATGCCGCGTCGGCGCAGGCCGAAGGCGACGTTCTCGAAGATGTCGAGGTGCGGGAAGAGCGCGTAGGACTGGAAGACCGTGTTGACGGGCCGCTTGTACGGCGGGAGCGCGGTGACGTCCTGGTCGCCGAGGCGCACGGTGCCGGAGCTCGGCTCCTCCAGGCCCGCGATCATGCGGAGCGTCGTCGTCTTGCCGCAGCCGGACGCGCCGAGCAGCGCGTAGAAGGAGCCCTGGGGCACGGTGAGGTCGAGCGGGTGGACGGCCGTGAAGGAGCCGTACGTCTTGCTGATCCCGGTCAGGCGGACGTCGCCGCTGGTGTCGGTCATGAGTTCTTCCCAGAGGTGTGAGCGGTCGGGACGGCGGGGCGCGGGAGCAGCGGTCAGGAGCCGGTGAGCCGGGCGAACTTCTCCTCGTACGCGGTCTCTTCCTTCGGCGTGAGCGAGCGGAAGGCGTGGGACTTCGCCGCCATGTCCTTGTCGGGGAGGATCAGCGGGTTCCGCGCTGCCTTGGGGTCGATCCTGGCGAGCTCCTCGCGGACGCCGTCGACCGGGCAGACGTAGTTGATGTACGCGGCGAGGCGGGCGGCGGGTTCGGGCTCGAAGTAGTAGTCGATGAGCCGCTCGGCGTTGCGCTTGTGGCGCGCCTTGTTGGGGATCAGGAGGTTGTCCGTGGAGACGATGTAGCCGCTGTCGGGGATGGCGAACTCGATGTCGGGGTTGGCGAGTTTGAGCTGGACGACGTCCCCGGCCCAGGCGACGCAGGCGGCGATGTCGCCCTTGTCGAGGTCGGAGGTGTAGTCGTTGCCGGTGAAGCGGCGGATCTGCCTGCGGTCGACGGCCTTCTGGAGGCGGGCGATGGCCGCGTCGTAGTCGTCGTCGGTGAACCGCGCGGGGTCCTTGCCCATGTCGAGGAGCATCATGCCGACGGTGTCGCGCATCTCGGACAGGAAGCCGACGCGCCCCTTGAGCTTCGGCTCGTCGAGGAGCTGGGAGACGGAGGTGATCTCTTTGCCGTCGGTGGCCTTCTTGTTGTACGCGACGACGGCGGAGATGCCGGTCCAGGGGTACGAGTAGGCGCGGCCGGGGTCCCAGTCGGGCGAGCGGAACTGGGCGGACAGGTTGGCGTAGGCGTGCGGGAGCTGGGACGCGTCCAGTTTCTGGACCCACCCGAAGCGGATGAGGCGGGCGGCGAGCCAGTCGGTGACGCAGATCAGGTCGCGCCCGGTGTCCTGGCCCGCGGCGAGCTGCGGCTTGACCTTCCCGAAGAACTCGTTGTTGTCGTTGATGTCCTCGGTGTACTTGACCGTGATCCCGGTGCGCTTGGTGAACGCGTCGAGGGTGGGGCGCCGCTTGTCGTCGTCGACGTCCATGTACTCGGTCCAGTTGGAGAAGTTGACCCGCTTCTCCTTGGCCGAGCGGTCCTCGGCGGCGATGCCGCCGGTGCCCTTGCCCGCGGCGGGGATGCCGCAGCCGCTCAGGGCGCCGAGTCCGCCCGCGGCGAGCAGGCCGCCGCCGGAGGCACGAAGCAGCGAGCGGCGGGTGAGCGCGGCCCGGCCGCTGTTCAGGCTGCGGTGCATGGCGGCCGCCTGGGCCGGTGACAGGCATGAGGGCTCGTACTGCTCCATGCGTCTGGTTGCCCTTTCGGGAGGGTCCCTTGCGGGAGGGTGAGGGGGCGGGCGCCGCCGGTCACGCGGCGCCCGGAGCCCGGGTGCTATCGGTCCCCGAAGATCGTGCGGTGCCAGTCCTTCCTGGCGACCGCGGTGTTGTCGTACATGACGTGCTTGATCTGCGTGTACTCCTCGAAGGAGTAGGCGGACATGTCCTTGCCGTAGCCGGACGCCTTGTAGCCGCCGTGCGGCATCTCGCTGAGGATCGGGATGTGGTCGTTGACCCAGACGCAGCCCGCCTTGATCTCGCGGGTGGCGCGGCCCGCGCGGAACACGTCGCGGGTCCAGGCGGACGCGGCGAGGCCGTAGGGGGTGTCGTTGGCGAGCCGCAGGCCCTCGTCGTCGGAGTCGAAGGGCAGCACGACGAGGACGGGGCCGAAGATCTCCGCCTGGACGACCTCGCTGTCCTGCGGGGCGTCGGCGATGAGGGTGGGCCGGTAGTACGCCCCGGGGTGATCGGGTGCCGCGCCGCCGGTGACCACGCGCGCGTACGCCCGGGCGCGGTCGACGAAACCGGCGACGCGGTCGCGGTGGGTGTGCGAGATCAGCGGCCCGAGGTCGGTGGCCGGGTCGAAGGGGTCGCCGACGCGCACGGTCCCCATGAGGTCGGCGACCCCGGAGACGAAGGCGTCGTACAGCGGGCGCTGGACGTACGCGCGCGTGGCGGCGGTGCAGTCCTGGCCGCTGTTGATCAGGGCGCCCGCGACGGCGCCGTGCACGGCGGCCTCCAGGTCGGCGTCGTCGAACACCACGAAGGGCGCCTTGCCGCCGAGCTCCAGGTGCAGGCGCTTGACGGTGGCGGTGGCGATCTCGGCGACGCGCTTGCCGACGCCGGTGGAGCCGGTGAAGGAGGTCATGGCGACGTCGGGGTGGCCGACGAGGTGCTCACCGGCCTCCTTGCCCGCGCCGGTGACGATGTTGAGGACGCCGTCGGGGATCCCGGCGGCGGTCGCGGCCTGCGCGAACATCAGCGACGTGAACGGCGTCAGCTCGGACGGCTTCAGGACGATGGTGTTGCCCGCGGCGATCGCGGGGAGGACCTTCCAGGCGGCCATCTGCAGCGGATAGTTCCACGGGGCGATGGAGCCGACGACGCCGATCGGTTCCCTGCGGACGTACGAGGTGTGGTCGCCGCCGTCGTACTCCCCCGCGGACTGGCCCGCCAGGTGGCGGGCGGCACCGGCGAAGAACGCGGTGTTGTCGACCGTGCCGGGGACGTCGAACTCGCGGCTCAGCTTGATCGGCTTGCCGCACTGGAGGGACTCGGCCCGGGCCAGGTCCTCGGCGCGGGCGGACAGCTCGGCGGCGAAGCGGTGCAGGGCGTCCGAGCGCTCACCCGGACTCGCGCCCGCCCAACCGGGGAAGGCGTCGGCCGCGGCGGCGACGGCGGCGTCCACGTCCTTCGCGCCCGCCAGCTCGTACGTGAGGACCTCGTCGCCGGTGGCCGGGTCGACGACCGCGTGGGTCCGGCCCGAGGTTCCCTGGGTGAGCCGCCCCGCGATGTACTGCGCGCCGTCCGCGAACCGCTCCCGCGCCGGGAAGAGGTCGTCGCGCGCCTGGGCTTTGTGCATGCCGCTCTCCTCCGCCGGCCGCCCCGTCCCGAGAGGGCTGGCGTAGTTCCAGATCGAATTGAGTGCCGATCCTGACAGAGGGCCGATAGTCCAACAAGTGATTCCGTTGTTGCCTTTTGGTTACGCGACGGAATCTGTCGACCAGGTGTCGAGTCGGCCCGGAAAAGGCGGGACGGAATGTCAGTGGTGCGTGTCAGGGTGGCGTGCATGAACGAGATCACGGGGGCGGACACGGCCGACACGGCCGACACGGCCGACATCCGGTCGATGGATTCCCTGAAAGCCGCGGTGCGCGCGGGGCGGCCGCTGAAATACGTGTACTTCTGGGGGCACTCCCCGCGCAGGGACGGGGCGCTCGGCGCGAGCTGCTTCAGCCAGTGGTGGCCGTCGCCCTTCACGGCCGACGGCGTGGAGTACGCGACGGCGGAGCACTGGATGATGGCCGCCAAGGCCCGCCTCTTCGGCGACGCGGAGGCCGAGCGCGCGGTGCTCGCGGCGCGCACGCCCGCCGAGGCGAAGCGGGCGGGGCGCCTGGTGCGGGGCTTCGACGACGCGATATGGGCCCGGGAGCGGTTCGGGATCGTGGTCCGGGGCAGCGTCCTGAAGTTCACCTCCGACGACGCGCTGCGGGCGTATCTGGTGGGCACGGGTGAGCGGGTCCTGGTGGAGGCCAGTCCGGTGGACGCGGTGTGGGGGGTCGGGCTCGACGCGGAGGGCGCGCGGAGCGCGGGGCCGGAGGGGTGGCGGGGGTTGAATCTGCTGGGGTTTGCGCTGATGTCCGCGCGGGATCGCTTGCGCTGAGCTTGAGCGGTTCCCTTTCCCACCCGCCCGCCCGTTTCCACCTTCACACCGGCCGAACGCCCCCGGCGAGGGCCGATCACCGCCGGCGACTGCGGCTCCGCGGGTGATTCCACCCCGCCCGTCCAGCCGTACGCCGGACGGGCACACCCGGCGGCTGCCAGGCCCGCCACACGCCGCCCTGCCCGCCGCTTCGCGGCGGGATCACCCCGCCCACCCACCCACACGCCGCCGACAGCGGGCAACCCCCACCAGAGACATCCACCCCACGTCAGGGTGGAAACGGGCGGGCGGGTGGGAAATGAACCGTCCGCGGAGGCGCAGCCGCCGACGGCGAGCAGCCCCCACGAGGGGCGTGCACCTGGCGTCAGGGTGGAAACGGGCGGGCGGGTGGGAAATGAACCATCCGCGGAGGCGCTGGCGCCCGCGGTGGGCGGGGGTGTGTCGGGCCGAAGGCCGTGGGCGCCGCCTACGATGACCCAGACCCTTGGGTCACCCGATCAGCCGATCAAATCGTTCCTGGGGAGGAACCGTGACCGATACATCCACCAACGCGGCAGCGCTCAGCTCCTTCATCGCAGGCCTGCCCAAGGCGGAGCTCCACGTCCACCACGTCGGCTCGGCCTCCCCGCGCATCGTCTCCGAGCTGGCGGCCCGGCACCCGGACTCCGCGGTGCCGACCGACCCGGAGGCCCTTGCCGACTACTTCACGTTCACGGACTTCGCGCACTTCATCAAGGTGTATCTGTCCGTCGTGGACCTGATCCGCACCCCGGACGACGTCCGCCTCCTCACCTACGAGGTGGCCCGCGACATGGCCCGGCAGAACGTGCGCTACGCCGAGCTGACCATCACCCCGTACTCCTCGGTGCGCCGCGGCATCGACGACCGCGCCTTCATGGACGCCATCGAGGACGCCCGCAAGGCCGCGGAGGACGAGTTCGGCACCGTACTGCGCTGGTGCTTCGACATCCCCGGCGAGGCGGGGCTCGTGTCGGCCGAGGAGACGCTCCGGCTCGCCACCACCGACAAGCTGCGCCCCGAGGGCCTGGTCTCCTTCGGGCTCGGCGGGCCCGAGATCGGCGTGCCGCGCCCGCAGTTCAAGCCCTACTTCGACCAGGCGATCGCCGCGGGCCTGCACTCGGTGCCGCACGCGGGCGAGACCACGGGCCCCGAGACCGTCTGGGACGCCCTGAACCACCTCGGCGCCGAGCGCATCGGTCACGGCACCACCTCCGCGCAGGACCCGAAGCTGCTCGCCCACCTCGCCGAGCACGGCATCCCGCTGGAGGTCTGCCCGACGTCGAACATCGCGACCCGCGCGGTCCGCACCCTCGAAGAGCACCCGATCAAGCAGTTCGTCGAGGCCGGCGTGACCGTGACCATCAACTCCGACGACCCGCCCATGTTCGGCACCGACCTCAACACGGAGTACGCGGTCGCCGCCCGCCTCCTCGACCTCGACGAGCGCGGCACGGCGGCCCTCGCGAAGAACGCGGTCGCGGCGTCCTTCCTCGACGAGGCGGGCAAGACGAAGCTCACCGCCGAGATCGACACGTACACGGAGACCTGGCTGGCCTCCTGACCCACGGCCGCCCCACGGCAACAATGGGCGCATGCGCACCGTGACTGCCGTGGCCCACCGAGGCGATCCCTACCGCGTCCGCGAGAACACCCTGCCGTCCTTGCGTTCCGCGTTCGCGCGGGGCGCGGACGCGGTGGAGATCGACGTCCGGCTCACCGCCGACGGCGTGCCCGTGCTCCTGCACGACCGCACGCTCGACCGGCTGTGGAAGCACGAGCGGCCGCTCGCCGTGCTCTCGGCCGACGAAGTGCGGGGCCTCTTCGAGGGCGGGGTGCCCACCCTCGAAGAGGCCCTGAAGGAGACCGACGGCCACCGCGTCCTGGTGGACCTCCCGGACGCGACGCCGGAAGCGGCCCGGGCGGTCGTCGCCACCGTCGCCGACTGCGGCGCGACGGACCGCGTGTACTACTGCGCGGGCCCCACCGCGATGCTCGCGGTGCGCGCCGCGGACCCCGCCGCGGAGATCGCGCTGACCTGGACGACGCTCGCGCCGCCGCGCCCCGCGCTGCTCACCGCGATCTCGCCGCGCTGGCTCAACTACCGCTTCGGCCTGGTGAGTCGGGGACTCGTGGACCGGGCGCACGGACAGGGCTACCTGATCTCCGCATGGACCGCCGACACGCGCCGCACCATGCGTAAGCTCCTCTCGTACGGGGTCGACTCGATCACGACCAACCGCGTCGACGCCCTCGCCGCCGTACTGACCGAACGGCACGGCCCGCGCACCCAGCAGACGGGGAAGGAACCGCACGAGTGACGGCAGACAGCACCGGCAGAATCCGCACGGACATCGCGCACAACGCCCGCGTGTGGAACTACTGGCTCGGCGGCAAGGACAACTACCAGGTGGACCGCGCCGTCGGCGACCAGGTCACGAAGATGTTCCCCGGCATCGGCGAAGTGGCCCGCGCCGACCGGGCGTTCCTCGGCCGTGCGGTGTCCCACCTCGTGGGCGACGTGGGCATCCGCCAGCTCCTGGACATCGGCACCGGCCTCCCCACGGGCGAGAACACCCACGAGGTGGCCCAGCGCATCGCGCCCGACGCCCGGATCGTCTACGTCGACAACGACCCGATCGTGCTGACCCACGCCGCCGCGCTGCTCACCAGCTCGCCGGAGGGCGTCACCACGTACATCGACGAGGACGCCCGCAACGCCGGGCGGATCGTCACGGCCGCCGCCCGCACCCTCGACTTCGAGCGGCCCGTCGCCGTGATGCTGCTCGGCATCCTCAACTTCATCCCCGAGACCGACGTGACCCATGACATCGTCCGCACCCTCATGGCCGCGGTGCCGTCCGGGAGTCACCTGGTCATGACCCATCCCACGCTGGACGCCGACGTCGGCGGCGCGGACAACCAGCCGGCGATGGACTTCTGGAACGAGAACGCGACCCCGCCGATCACCGGCCGCACCCGCGCCGAGTTCCTGTCCTACTTCGACGGCCTTGAACTGCTCGACCCGGGCGTCGAGTCGTGCGCGCGCTGGCGGTATCCGCAGGCGGCAGCGGTCCCGCAGTACGGCGCGGTGGCCCGCAAGCCGTAGCCCCCGGGCCTACGCCTGCGCGAGCGGCGGCACGATCGCCTGCGCGTCCACGCCCTGGCCCACCCACAGGCCGATGAGCAGCGCCGCCGTCGCCTCCACGAGCCCGGTCCTGCCGAGCCCGCCCGCGTCGTACGGCGCGCACCCCAGGTCGCGCACCAACCCCCGCACCGCCTCCAGGGCGTCGCGGTCGTCGCCGCACACCGGCACCGCGAGGGGCCGTCCGTCGAAGACCGGCGGGGTCAGCCGCCACACGCTCTCGTGGCACAGGTTGAACGCCTTCACGACGCGGGCGCCCGGCGCCGCGGCGGCGAGCCGCTGCGCCGCGGCCGGACCGCCGTCCGTGAGCAGCCGGAAGCCCTCGCCCACCGGGTTGCAGCAGTCGATCAACACCCGGCCCCGCAGGGCGACTTCGAGCCCCGCGACGACCTCGGCGCCCACCGCGTACGGCAGGGCGAACAGCACGGCGCCGTCGCCGAACTCCGCGGCCTGCGTCAGGGAGCCGTGGCCGACGGCCCCGACGCGCTCCGCGAGCCGCGCCGCCCGCTCCTCGTCCCGGCCGCCGACGAACACCTGATGCCCGGCCCGCGCCCACTGTCCACCCAGCGCGTCGGCCATGTTTCCCGTACCTAGTACACCGATCCGCATGCCTGTTCCTCTCGTGTTCCGCCCCGGACCCCGGGGTGTGCCACGACAGTAGGAAGGCGCTCAGGCACCATTCGGTACGTGATGGAATCCGCCGCATCCGATGACTTCCTCGCCGACTGCCGGGCCCGGCTCGCCTTCGACCTGCTCGCGAACACCTGGAACGCGGTGCTGCTGTGGGCGCTGCGCGGCGGCCCGCGCCGTCCCGGCGAGCTCCGCGACCGCATCGGCGGCATCAGCCCGAAGGTCCTGACGCAGACCCTGCGGCGCCTGGAGTACAACGGCCTGGTGGCGCGCAGGGCGTACGCCGAGTCGCCGCCGCGCGTCGAGTACGAGCTCACCGCCCTCGGCCGGTCGCTGCTTCCGCCCATCGAGGCGTTCGGGGCGTGGGCGTTCGAGCACGGGGACGCGGTGCTCGCCGCACAGGACGACGCCGAGTCCAGGGCCGCCCCTTAAGGGGTTTCCCCGTCGAGGTCCCCGACGCCGGGGCGGGGCGGGCCCCGAGTGAACTCCGGGCCCGTACCCCTCCCCGGCGACGATCCGCCCCGCCCGCCCCGTCGCGAAGGATGAGTCCGAACCCCGGCACTCACCCTGGAGCAGCCCATGCGCGTACGTCCCGCCGCCTCCGCCGCGCTCGCCGCGGCCGTGGTCCTCGGTCTCACCGCCACCGCGGCGGCACCCGCACTCGCCGCCGACACCGCCCCCGCGGCCGCCGTCCGCGCCTCGGGCCCCGACGCCGAGGCCCTGCGGGCCGCGATCGCGGGTCTGCCGAACGCCGACGCGACCGCCGCCCTCGTCCGCGTCGGGGGCAAGGACGGGTCCTGGCGCGGCAGTTCGGGGGTGCGGGACCTGAGGACGGGGCGCGCGGCCGACCCGGACGGGCGGTTCCGGGCCGGGTCCGTCACCAAGGTGGTGACGGCGGCCGTCGTCCTGCAGCTCGCGAGCGAGGGCGAGGTCGATCTGGACGCACCCGTGCAGGACTATCTGCCGGAGGTGTTCGCGCCGAACGCCAAGGCCTTCGACAAGCCCATCTCCGTACGCCAACTCCTCAACCACACCAGCGGGCTGAAGCCGGGCCGCGGCCTCGGCGAGACCTTCGAGGAGCTGTACGCGCACCGCTTCGACACGCTCACGCCGCAGGAGGTCGCCGCCGCGTCGATCGCCAAGGGACCCGCGCACGCGCCGGGCACGAAGCAGGAGTACCTGGGCATCAACTACACGCTGCTCGGCCTGCTGATCGAGAAGGTCACGGGGCATGCGTACGAGCACGAGGCCACCCGGCGCGTGCTGCGCCCCGCGGGCATGCGGCACTCCTCGTTCCCCGGCACCGACCCGCGCATCCACGGCCCGCACAACCGCGGCTACCAGGCGGTGCGGAACCCCGACGGGAGCACCCGGTACGTCGACGTCACCGAGTGGAACCAGCGCGACCGCATGGCGGGCGGCGACATGATCTCGACGACCGCCGACCTGGAGCGTCTGACCATGGCGCTGTTCCGCGGCAGGCTCGTGCCGAAGCCGCAGCTGGAGGAGATGTTCACGCTGCCGCCCGGCATCGACGGCGCCACGATGAGCGCGGGCCTGCAGCGGTACGAGTCCGGCGGGCGGGAGATCTGGCTGAAGACCGGCAGCCGCCACGGCTACAACTCGATCGTCGCCGCCACGCGCCAACGGGGCGAGACCCGCGTCCCGGACATGACCCTCGTCTACTCGGTCAACTCCACCGACGCCAAGGGCGAGGACATGAACCGCGTCGTCCAGCGCATCGTCGCGGCCGCGCTCAAGCCCCGCACCTGACCCTCACCACACGGGAGACCCTCACCACGCGTCCCAGTGGAGCACCTGCTCGCGCGGGATCCGCTCGGCCGGGCGGAAGTCCGTGCCGATGGTGTGCGCCACCGGGATCAGGGCCGCCTGCATCACGTCCCCGTAGGGGATGCCCAGGATGCGGGCGGCCTCCTTCTCGTTGGCGACGTTGCCGGTCGTCCAGACCGTGCCGAGGCCGCGGGCGCGGGCCGCGAGCATGAAGCTCCACGCCGCGGGCAGGATCGAGCCCCACGTGCCCGCCTGGTGGACGACCGCCGCGCCCTCCGTGCGGCCCTCGACGCACGGAACGACCAGGGCCGGGACCTCGTGCAGCCGCTCGAAGAGGTGGGCGGCGCCGGAGAAGACGCGGCCCATGACGCCGGGCTTGACGTTCATGCGGCGTACGTCGCGCTCGCGCAGGGCCGGTGAGGCGCCGGGGGTCGCGACGCCGGCCCGCCAGGCGTCGGCGAGCGCGGCACGCCGGTCCGGGTCGGTGACGATCACGAAGTGCCAGCGCTGGCGGTTGCGTCCGGTGGGCGCCTGCACCGCCAGATCCACGCACTCCTCGAGGAGTTCTCGGGCGACGGGGCGGGTGAGGTCGAGGCGGTGGCGTACCGCGCGGGTGGTGGAAAGGAGCTGGTCGGAAGAGAGGCCGAGTGTCATGCGTTGACCTTCACGCGCGGCGGCCCAGGGCGGCAACGGGCCGCTTCCACTGGGTGAAAGCCACCGAGTGAAGGCCACCGAGTGAAAGCCACTGGGTGCAAGCCACGACATGGAGTGAGGCGGTACGGCATGGGGGAAAGCGTGGCCGGGCGGGTGCTCTCCGTCCTCGACGCGTTCGCGGACGGGCCCGGGACGCTGCGGCTCACCGATGTCGCGCGGCACACGGGGCTGCCGCTGCCGACGGCGCTGCGGATGGTGCGGGAGCTGGTCGCGTGGGGCGGCCTGGAGCGGTCGTCGGACGGCTCGTACCGGCTGGGTACGCGCATGCGGGTGCTGGGGTCGGCGGCGCTGTGCCCGCGCGGGCTGCTCGCCGCCGCGCTGCCGTCGCTGCGGGCCCTCGCGGGGCGCACCGGGGGCCATGCGGACATCGCGGTGGAGTCCGGGGGCCTCGCGCTGCTGCTGGTGAGCGGGGAGCGGCTGCCGTTGCGGGCGACGGCGGCCGGGAAGGTGCTGCTCGCGGCCGGCCTCGGCCCCGCTCCGGAGGAGGGACCGCTCCCCCGGTACACCGCCCGCACGATCACCTCGCCCCAGCGCCTCGCCGCCCAGCTCGCGCGCGTGCGCGAGGACGGCATCGCGGCGGCCCACGAGGAGTACCGGCTCGGCGAACTGACGTACGCGGCCCCGGTGCTCGACCCCACCGGCACCGCGTTCGCCGCCGTCTCCGTGACGGCCCGCACGGGCACCCCGCACGCCCGCCTGACATCGGCGGTACGCACGGCGGCCACGACGACGTCGGCGGCGTACGCGGCGGCGTACCCGATGGCTAGGGCCCCGCGCTGAGCAAGCGCGGGGGGGGCAGCGCCCCGAAGGGGCGCGGGGAACTGCGCGCCCAGCCACGACGCACCCGCAGATGTAAACCGGCAAACCCAGCGGAGCGCCTACGCGTTAGTACCGCCGTCCACCGTGAACTCCGCCCCCGTAATCGTCCGCCCGCCGGGCCCCACCAGGTGTGCCACCGTCGCCGCGATGTCCGCGGGGTCGGAGTAGCCGCCGAGGGCGGACAGACCGCGCTGGAAGTCCGCGGACTCGCCGTCGGCCGGGTTCATGTCCGTGTTCGTCGAGCCCGGGTTCACCAGGTTGACGTTGATGCCGCGCGGGCCGAGCTCACGGGCGAGGCCCTTGGTGAAGCCGCTCAGGGCGGACTTGCTCATGCTGTACAGGACGATGCCCGGAAATGGCACGCGGTCCGCGAGGTTGCTGCCGATGCTCACGATGCGCCCGCCCCTGGGCAGATGCGCGAGCGCGGCCTGCGCGCCCACGAACGCGGCGCGCGCGTGGATGGCGAGGGTGCGGTCGATCTCGTCGACCGTGACCTCCTCGACGGGCCCGTGCGGGAACACGCCCGCGTTGTTGACGAGGATGTCGAGCCGCCCGAGCTCCCGTGCCGCCCGCGCCACCGCGTCCGTGACGGCCGCGGCGTCCGCCGCGTCGGCCTGGATCGCCACCGCGCGCCGCCCCGACGCCGCCACGTCGGCGACGACGGCCTCGGCCTTCGCCTTCCCCGCGGGGCTCACGTACGTGAACGCCACGTCGGCGCCGTCGTGCGCGAGCCGGCGCACGATCGCCGCGCCGATGCCCCTGCTGCCGCCCGTGACCAGCGCCGCCTTGCCCTGAAGGTCCGTCATCCCAGCCCCAAAGTCTCTCGGTAAGGTCCGGCACTTATTTCTGTGCCGATCGACACAGAAACCTTCACACGGGCGCACGGCCGCGTCAAGGCCTATATTTGTCGTTCACTACAGAAATAAGGGAGGTGCGGACCGTGGCGGGACGCGGACGCCCCCGGAGCTTCGACCGGACCACGGCCCTGCGGCGGGCCATGGAACTGTTCTGGGAGCAGGGGTACGAGGCGACGTCGATGACCGACCTCACCTCGGCCATGGGCATCGCATCGCCCAGCCTCTACGCCGCGTTCGGCTCCAAGGAACAGCTGTTCCGCGAGGCGGTGGCGCTGTACGACGCCACGGAGGGCTCGTACATGGCGGACGCGTTCGGCGAGGGCACCACCGCGCGCGGCGCCATCGCGGCCCTGCTGCGCGAGAAGGCCCGCGCCTACACCGAGCCCGGCAAACCCCCCGGCTGCATGATCGTCCTGGCCGCGACCAACTGCTCCGAGGCCAACTCCCCCGTGCGGCAGCACCTCGCGGACCTGCGCAGCTCCGGCAGGGACCTGATGATCCGCCGCTTCGAGCAGGGCGTACGGGACGGCGAACTGCCCGAGGGCACCGACGCCGCGGCCGCGACCGACTTCTACTCGGCCGTGCTCCAGGGCATGTCGTTCCAGGCCCGCGACGGCGCGTCCCGCGCGGAGCTCGACGAGATCGCGGAGCGGGCGATCGCCGCGTGGGACGCGGTGGTCGCGCCGAAGCGCTAGCAACGCGCCTTTGATCTACTGGAGTTGACGCGGCGCGCACCAGCGGCGAGCGCCGCCCGACGCCGGAGGCAGGAGAGCCACCCATGCCCGAGCAGGAGATCCCGCGCACCCCCATGACCGCCGACGAGATCGAGGCGGCCAACCTGGGCGCGGCCCCCAAGCTGAACGGCCGAGTCGTCCTGCGCGACTACGACCCGCGCTGGCCGGAGATGTTCGAGCGGGAGGCCGCGCGGATGCGGGAGCGGCTCGGCGGCCCCGGCCACCGGATCGAGCACGTCGGCTCCACCTCCGTACCCGGCCTGCCCGCCAAGCCGGTCGTCGACCTGCTCCTGGTCGTCCCCGACTCCGCCGACGAGCCGTCCTACGTCCCCGCCCTGGAGGGCCTCGGCTTCGCGCTCGTCATCCGCGAGCCGGAGTGGTACGAGCACCGCGTCCTGCGCAAGCACTACGCGAACGAGCCGGCCGAGTACGCCAACCTGCACGTCCTGTCGGCGGGCTGCCCGGAGGCCGACCGCATGCTCCTCTTCCGCGACCGGCTGCGCACCCACAGCGGCGACCGTGAGCTGTACGCCGCGACCAAGCGCTCCCTGGCCCGGCGGACATGGGAGTACACGCAGAACTACGCCGACGCCAAGTCCGAGGTCGTCGCGGACATCCTGGAACGCGCGGCGGCCGACAGGCCCTAGAGCCCCGCCAGCGCGTTCCACCGGCGCGCGAATTCCGGGCGCTCCTTCGCCGTGATGTCCCGCGCGATCGCGAGCCGTTTGCGCATGCGGTCGTCGGGGAAGATCAGCGGGTTCTCCGCGAGTGCGGCGAGCTCCTTGTCCTTGGCGGAGGCGAGGACGTCGCGGGCGGCCGGCACGGGGCAGACGTAGTTGACCCAGGCGGCGAGCTCGGCCGCCACCTCGGGCTGGTAGTAGTGGTCGATCAGCTTCTCGGCGTTGCGCTTGTGGCGGGCGAGGTTGGGGATCATCAGGGACTCGGCCCAGAGCTCGGCCCCCTCCTCCGGCACCACGAACTCGATGTCGGGGTCGTCGGCCTTGAGCTGGATGACGTCGCCGCTGTAGGCCTGGCAGGCGAGGACGTCGCCGCTGGCGAGGTCCTTGATGTAGTCGTTGCCGGTGAACCGCCGTATGTGGTGGCTGCGCACCCGCTTGTCGACCTGGTCGCACATGCGGTGGAAGTCGTCGGCCGTCCACCGCGTGACGTCGACGCCGTCGCCCTGCATCAGCAGCGCGAACGCCTCGTCGAGCCCGGACAGGAGGGTGACGCGGCCCTTCAGGTCGTCGGCCCACAGGTCCGACACGTGCCGGATCTCCCGGCCGAGCCTGCGCTTGTTGTACGCGATGCCGGTGATGCCGGACTGCCAGGGCACGGTGGAGGTGCGGCCCGGGTCGAAGTGCGGCGAGCGCAGGAGCGGGTCGAGGTACTGGGTGACGTGGGGCTGGCGCGCCCGGTCCATCTCCTGGACCCAGCCGAGCCGGACGAAGCGCGCGCACATCCAGTCGCTGATGACGATGAGGTCCCGGCCGGTCTCCTGGTGGTTCATCAGGGACGGGCTGATCTTGCCGAAGAACTCGTCGTTGTCGTTGATCTCCTCCGTGTAGCGGACGTCGATGCCGGTCCGCTTCTCGAAGGCGTCGAGCGTGGGCCGCCTCGCCTTGTCCTTGTCGTCGGTGTCGATGTACAGCGGCCAGTTGGCGAACGTCAGCTTCCGCTCCCGGTCCGAGCGGTCCTTCGCCGCGCGGTCGGCGGGTTCGATGTACGCGGCGGGCACCCCGCAGCCCGCGAGGGCGGCCAGGGCCCCCGCGGCGCCGATGCCCTTGAGGAACGTACGGCGTGACCTCACGGACGGCGTACGACGTGCGGCAACTGTCATGCCCCCACCCTCACTTCACGCACGCGGGGCGGGCAATGGACAAGGTGTCCACCGCCCGCCCCGCGGATGACTCAGAACGTCAGCCGATCGACGTCACAGCGTCAGCCGATCGACGTCATCACGTGCTTGATGCGCGTGTAGTCGTCGAAGCCGTACGCCGACAGGTCCTTGCCGTAGCCGGACTTCTTGAAGCCGCCGTGCGGCATCTCGGCGACCAGCGGGATGTGCGTGTTGATCCAGACGCAGCCGAAGTCGAGCGCCTTGGACATGCGCATCGCGCGGGCGTGGTCCTTGGTCCACACCGAGGAGGCGAGGGCGTAGTCGACGCCGTTGGCGTAACTGATGGCCTGGGCCTCGTCGGTGAAGGACTGGACCGTGATGACCGGGCCGAAGACCTCGTTCTGGATGATCTCGTCGTCCTGCTTGAGGCCCGAGACGACGGTCGGCGCGAAGAAGTAGCCCTTCTCGCCGACGCGCTGGCCGCCCGTCTCCACCTTCGCGTGCGCGGGCAGGCGGTTGATGAAGCCCTCGACCTGGGCGAGCTGGTTGGGGTTGTTGAGCGGCCCGTACAGGACGTCCTCGTCGTCCGGCTGGCCGGTCTTGGTGTCGGCGGCGGCCTTGGCGAGCGCCGTCACGAACTCGTCGTGGATGGACTCGTGGACGAGGACGCGGGTCGCGGCCGTACAGTCCTGGCCCGCGTTGAAGAAGCCCGCCACCGAGATGTCCTCGACGGCCTTGGCGATGTCGGTGTCCTCGAAGACCACGACGGGCGCCTTGCCGCCGAGCTCCAGGTGCACGCGCTTGAGGTCCTTGGACGCGGACTCGGCGACCTGCATGCCGGCGCGCACGGAGCCGGTGATGGAGGCCATCGCCGGGGTCGGGTGCTCCACCATGGCGCGGCCCGTGTCGCGGTCGCCGGTGACGACGTTGAAGACGCCGGGCGGCACGATGGAGCCGATGATCTCGGCCATCAGGACGGTCGACGCGGGCGTGGTGTCCGACGGCTTGAGGACGACCGTGTTGCCCGCGGCGAGCGCCGGGGCGAACTTCCACACGCCCATCATCATCGGGTAGTTCCACGGCGCGACCTGCGCGCAGACGCCGATCGGCTCGCGGCGGACGATGGAGGTCAGGCCCTCCATGTACTCGCCGGCGGCGCGGCCTTCGAGCATCCGGGCCGCGCCCGCGAAGAAGCGGATCTGGTCGACCATCGGCGGGATCTCTTCGGTGCGGGTCAGGCCGATGGGCTTGCCCGTGTTCTCCACCTCCGCGGCGATGAGCTCCTCGGCCCGCTCCTCGAACGCGTCGGCGATCTTCAGCAGGGCCTTCTGCCGCTCGGCGGGCACGAGGTCGCGCCAGGCCGGGAAGGCGTCGGCGGCGGCCTTCATGGCCGCGTCGACGTCGGCCTTGCCGGACAGCGGGGCGGTGGCGTACGCCTCGCCGGTCGCCGGATTGATCACCTCGGTGGTCCGTCCGTCGGCCGCGTCCCGGAACTCCCCGTTGATGTAGTTGCGCAGACGCCGCAGCTCGGTGCTCACTTCCGGCCCTCCAGTCAGTGTCCAGTGGATGAGACACCCACCCTAGTCCGTACACCGACGCTTTCAACATACCCAGCGGCCCATGACTGCGAAATCCGTGCTTCCACCACCCCTAGGCAACGAATTTCATTGATCCGGCCTTGCGGAACTGTCGAGACGTCGTGCAGAGTGAAGACGTGGCCAGTCGAAGCGCAGACCCCAGGACCGGGAACGGATCGCCCGCGATCGATGCCGTCTCCCTGGCAATCATCGAACAGCTCCAGGAGGACGGCCGCCGCCCGTACGCCGCGATCGGCAAGGCCGTCGGCCTCTCCGAGGCGGCCGTGCGCCAGCGCGTCCAGAAGCTCCTGGACCAGGGCGTGATGCAGATCGTCGCCGTCACGGACCCGCTCACCGTGGGCTTCCGGCGCCAGGCGATGGTCGGCATCAACGTCGAGGGCGACCTGGAGCCGGTGGCGGAAGCGCTCACGGCCATGTCCGAGTGCGAGTACGTGGTGATGACCGCGGGCTCCTTCGACCTGATGGTGGAGATCGTCTGCGAGGACGACGACCACCTCCTGAACGTGATCAACAAGCGGATCCGCGCGCTCCCCGGCGTGCGCTCCACCGAGAGCTTCGTTTATCTCAAGCTGAAGAAGCAGACCTACATGTGGGGAACCCGATAGCCGTGAGCAAGGACCTCAGCAAAGCCGCGTACGACCACCTGTGGATGCACTTCACGCGCATGTCGTCGTACGAGAACGCGCCCGTGCCCACCATCGTGCGGGGCGAGGGCACCTACATCTACGACGACAAGGGCAAGAAGTACCTCGACGGTCTCGCGGGCCTGTTCGTGGTCCAGGCGGGCCACGGCCGCCAGGAGCTCGCCGAAGTCGCCGCGAAGCAGGCCGCCGACCTCGCCTTCTTCCCCATCTGGTCGTACGCCCACCCCAAGGCCGTCGAACTGGCGGAGCGGCTCGCCCACTACGCGCCGGGCGACCTGAACAAGGTCTTCTTCACCACCGGCGGCGGCGAGGCCGTCGAGACCGCCTGGAAGCTGGCCAAGCAGTACCACAAGCTCACCGGCAACCACACGAAGTACAAGGTCATCTCGCGCGCGGTCGCCTACCACGGCACCCCGCAGGGCGCCCTGTCCATCACGGGCCTGCCCGCCCTGAAGGCCCCCTTCGAACCCCTCGTGCCCGGCGCCCACAAGGTCCCGAACACGAACATCTACCGCGCCCCGATCCACGGCGACGACCCGGAGGCCTTCGGCCGCTGGGCCGCCGACCAGATCGAGCAGGAGATCCTCTTCGAGGGCCCCGAGACCGTCGCCGCGGTCTTCCTGGAGCCGGTGCAGAACGCGGGCGGCTGCTTCCCGCCGCCGCCCGGCTACTTCCAGCGGGTCCGCGAGATCTGCGACCGGTACGGCGTGCTGCTCGTCTCCGACGAGGTCATCTGCGCCTTCGGCCGCCTCGGCACGATGTTCGCCTGCGACAAGTTCGGCTACGTCCCCGACATCATCACCTGCGCCAAGGGCATGACCTCGGGCTACTCCCCGATCGGCGCGGCCATCGTCTCGGACCGCGTCGCCGAGCCGTTCTACAAGGGCGACAACACCTTCCTGCACGGCTACACCTTCGGCGGCCACCCGGTCTCCGCCGCCGTCGGCCTCGCCAACCTCGACATCTTCGAGCGCGAGGGCCTCAACCAGCACGTGCTCGACAACGAGGGCGCGTTCCTGACCACCCTCCAGAAGCTGCACGACCTGCCGATCGTCGGCGACGTCCGCGGCAACGGCTTCTTCTACGGCATCGAGCTCGTCAAGGACAAGGCCACCAAGGAGTCCTTCACGGACGAGGAGTCGGAGCGCGTGCTCTACGGCTTCGTGTCCAAGAAGCTCTTCGAGTACGGCCTGTACTGCCGCGCCGACGACCGCGGTGACCCCGTCATCCAGCTGTCGCCGCCGCTGGTCTCCGACCAGTCGACGTTCGACGAGATCGAGTCCATCGTCCGCCAGGTCCTGACGGAGGCCTGGTCCAAGATCTGACCCTGGTCCAAGATCTGACCGCGTCACAGAGATCAGCACCGGCCCGGGTGCGCCCATCCCCGTGAGATGGGCG
>NZ_JBHYJH010000109.1:0-33384 GCF_042740445.1 Streptomyces sp. NPDC059003
GTACTAGCCCGTCCGGCGCTTGAGGACGAGCCGCGGAGCGGCGATGAGCGGGGGTCCAGGGGGCGCAGCCCCCTGGTTCGGGAAGGGGCGGGTCCGGGGCGCACCGCGCGAGCGCCCACATACCCGCCTTCACCTGCGCTAACGGTTTTCTGATGACTTATGTCCTCCCCCTCAGCCACCGGAATTGTTAGGCTCGTGGTTTCGCCCACCCATAAGGGAACATCCTTCTGGGTAGGGCGATGCTTTGTATTCCGAGCACCTACGAGGAGCACCTGTGACCCAGACCAGCGAGAACGTCACCTGGCTGACCCAGGAGGCGTACAACCAGCTCAAGGCCGAGCTGGAGTACCTGTCTGGTCCTGCGCGCACCGAGATCGCAGCCAAGATCGCGGCGGCGCGCGAGGAGGGCGACCTGCGCGAGAACGGCGGGTACCACGCGGCCAAGGAGGAGCAGGGCAAGCAGGAGCTCCGCGTCCGCCAGCTGACCCAGCTCCTGGAGCACGCCAAGGTCGGCGAGGCGCCCACCGAGGACGGAGTCGTCGCCCCGGGCATGGTCGTCACGATCGCCTTCGACGGCGACGAGGACGACACCCTGAGCTTCCTTCTCGCCTCCCGTGAGTACGCGAGCGACGACATCGAGACGTACTCGCCGCAGTCCCCGCTCGGCTCCGGCGTGAACGGCAAGAAGATCGGCGAGGACGCGGAGTACGAGCTGCCGAACGGCAAGCTGGCCTCCGTGAAGATCCTCGCGGCCAAGCCGTACCAGGGCTGAGCCCTCCGGCGACCGACCGCACCCGGCCCCCGGCACGTCTCCCGTGCCGGGGGCCGCGTCGTGCGCGCCCCCGGGTCCCGGGCCCCGGCGTATCAGCTCCTCGTCGTCAGGCCGTCGCCGAGCGGTACTTGCGGACCGCGAGCGTACGGAAGATCAGGATGATCAGGACCGAGTACATCGCCGACGCCCAGACGGGGTGCTGCATGGGCCAGGCGTCGGACGAGGACACCCCTGGGTTCCCGAAGAGCTCGCGGCAGGCCTGGACCGTGGCGCTGAACGGATTCCAGTCGGCGATATGGCGCAGCCACGGCGTCATGTTGCTGGAGTCCACGAACGCGTTCGACAGGAACGTGACCGGGAACAGCCAGATCAGGCCGCCGGACGTGGCCGCCTCCGGGGTGCGGACCGACAGGCCGATCAGCGCGCCGACCCAGGTGAACGCGTACCCGGACAGCAGGAGCAGGCCGAAGGCGGCCAGGGCCTTGCCGAGATTGCTGTCGGCGTGCGACCCGACGCGCCAGCCCACCAGGAGTGCCACGACGGCGAGCACCAGGAGGGTCAGGGCGGTCTGCACCAGGTCGGCGATGGTGCGGCCGGTGAGGACGGCGCCGCGCGCCATCGGCAGCGAGCGGAACCGGTCGATCAGGCCCTTGTGCATGTCGTCCGCGATGCCCGCGCCCGCGCCTGCCGTTGCGAACGTGACGGTCTGGGCGAAGATGCCGGCCATCAGGAAGTTGCGGTAGTCCTCGGGGCTGGTGCTGGTGCCGATCTTCATGGAGCCACCGAAGACGTAGCTGAACAGCACCACGAACATAATTGGCTGAATCAGGCCAAAAATGATCATCTCGGGAATCCGGGACATCCGGATTAGGTTGCGCTTGGCTACGACGAGGGAGTCGCGGACGGACTTGCCGAGGCCCCCCGCGGGCCTGGCGACGGGTGCGGTGTCGGTGATGGCGGTCACTTGGCGTCCTCCTTCGCACGCTGGTCCCGCTGATCCTCGGCCTCGGTCCCGGCGTCGGCCTTGCCCTTCTCCTTGTGCCTGGACCTGGACTTGGCCCTGGACTTGGCCGTCACCTCGCCGTCCTCCTCCTCGTCGACCTCGGCCATGTGGCCCGTCAGGGAGATGAACACGTCGTCGAGGGTGGGGCGGCGCAGGCCGATGTCGTCGATCTCGATGCCGCGCGCGTCCAGCTCGCGGATGACCTCGGCGAGCAGCTTGGCGCCGCCCGCGACGGGCACGGTGAGCTTGCGCGTGTGCTGGTCGACGGTGGCCTCGCCCTTGCCGAAGCCGGTGAGGACCTCGGTGGCGGTCGCGATGTGCTCGCGCTCGTGCACCACGACCTCGACGCGCTCACCGCCGGTGCGGGCCTTCAGCTGGTCGGAGGTGCCGTGGGCGATGACGCGGCCGTGGTCGACGACGCAGATGTCGTGCGCCAAGTGGTCGGCCTCCTCCAGGTATTGCGTGGTCAGGAGCAGCGTGGTGCCGCCCGCGACGAGCTCCTGGATGATCTCCCACAGCTGCTGGCGGTTGCGCGGGTCGAGCCCGGTGGTCGGCTCGTCCATGAACATCACCGGCGGCGACACGACGAGCGCGGCGGCGAGGTCGAGGCGGCGGCGCATGCCGCCCGAATACGTCTTGGAGGGGCGGTCCGCGGCGTCGGCGAGATTGAACCGCTCGAGCAGCTCGCCCGCTCTCACCTTGGCGTCCCTGGCCGACATCTGATAGAGCTGGCCGACCATCTGGAGGTTCTCACGGCCCGTCAGATACTCGTCCACGGCGGCGAATTGGCCGGAGAGGCCGATCGAGCGCCGCACTTCGTTCGGATTCTTCAGGACGTCGATCCCGGCGACGACCGCCTTGCCGCTGTCGGGCGTGAGCAGCGTGGTGAGGCAGCGGACCGTCGTCGTCTTTCCCGCGCCGTTCGGCCCGAGGAGGCCGAGCACGGTGCCTTCCGGGACATCGAGATCGACGCCGTCCAGAGCCTTTACGTCGCCGAAGGTCTTCACCAGGCCTTCGGCATAGATGGCGCCTGGCATAGGGACTCCCATGGTTGGGTCGTTACCTGACGAAAAGCTTAGATTTGCCGGGTCACGAGCGCCCGGCGGCCAGTGGCGTGAATCACACAGTAACGCGATACATCGCGTCGTCTCAACCGAGTTTGTCAAGCCTGTGGAAAACCCTCGCGGACGGCGTCCGCCCCGAGCCCCGGCGGGCGGCGTCCGCAGGCGGTGTAAGCCCGGGGCTCAGCCGATGACCGCGTAGCCCGCCGCCCGCAGCGCCGCGCTCACCTCGGCGCAGTGCTCCGGGCCCTTGGTCTCCAGGTGCAGCTCCACCTCCACCTCCGTGAGCCCGAGCCGGGGATCCGTGCGGACATGGCTCACGTCGAGGACGTTGGCGTCCGCCACTGACAACACCCCGAGAAGCGTGGCCAGGGCCCCGGGGCGGTCCGTCAGACGAAGGCGCAGCGACAGGAAACGGCCCGCGGCCGCCATGCCGTGGCGCAGGACGCGCTGCATCAGGAGCGGATCGACATTGCCACCGGAAAGGAGCGCGACGACCGGGCCCTCGAAGGCGCGCGGACTGCTCAACAGCGCCGCGACCGGGCTCGCGCCCGCAGGTTCGACGACCATCTTGGCCCGCTCGAGACAGAGCAGCAAGGCACTGGACAGATCGTCCTCGGAGACGGTGACGATCTCGTCGACGAGATCGCGGACGAGCTGGAACGGCACGTCGCCGGGCCGGCCCACCTTGATGCCGTCCGCCATCGTCACCGGCCTGTCGATCGACACCGGGCGGCCCGCCGCCAGCGACGGCGGGTACGCGGCCGAGCCCGCCGCCTGCACGCCGACCAGACGCACGTCCGGGCGCAGCGACTTGACCGCGACGGCGATGCCCGCGGCGAGGCCGCCGCCGCCCACGCCGATCAGCAGCGTGCGCACCTCCGGGCACTGCTCCAGGATCTCCAGGCCCACCGTGCCCTGCCCCGCGATGATGTCCGGGTGGTCGAAGGGGTGGATGAACACCGCGCCCGTGTCGTGCGCGTACTCCTGCGCCGCCGCCAGCGTCTCGTCGATGACCTGGCCCTCCATGCGCACCTCCGCGCCGTACTCACGGGTCGCCGCGACCTTCGGCAGCGGCGCGCCCACGGGCATGAAGACCGTCGAGCGCACGCCGAGCAGGGACGAGGCGAGGGCCACGCCCTGCGCGTGGTTGCCCGCGCTGGCCGCGACGACGCCCGCGGCGCGCTCCTCGGGGAGCAGGCCCGCGATGCGCACGTACGCGCCGCGCAGCTTGAAGGAGCCCGTCCGCTGGAGGTTCTCGCACTTCAGGTGCACCGGGGCACCGATGAGGCGCGACAGGTGCCTGCTGCCCTCCATGGGCGTCACCCGGGAAACGCCGAGGAGCATCTTCTGGGCGCCGCGCACGTCGTCCAGGGTCACCGTCGGCAAGGAGCGTGTCGTGCGGTAGCTCATGACTGCAGTCTCGCAGTTCACGCCTGTTGCCTCTCCCCGTGACCAAGCGGCGAGACGGGTTTGCGCAGCGCCGGTACGGGTGCCGCCCTGGCCGCGTACCCTGTCCCCCAATCCATCACCCTTCCCATGAAGTGAGCCCCCGGCCATGCCCACAACTCCGGACATGACGACCGCCAGCGATCCCGGCCTCCTCGACACGCTCCAGCACCAGGTAGCGGTGTTCGCACGGCGTGCGGAGCAGACCCGCCTCGGCGGCGTAGGACAGGTCCGCAACTCCATGGACCGCGCCGCGTACCTCCTGCTCAACCGCCTCGACAAGGAAGGACCGATGGGCGTCAAGGCGCTCGCGGCGAGCATGGGTATCGACTCGTCGACCGTGACCCGGCAGGTCGCGCCGCTCGTCGACACCGGCCTCGTCAAGCGCACCTCGCACCCCGAGGACGGGCGTGCCGTGGTGCTCCAGCTGTCGCCGCGCGGCCAGGCCCGCCTCGACGAGGTGCGTTCCTCGCGGCGCGAGCTGATGGCCGAGCTCACGCACGACTGGGCACCGGAGGAGCGGGCGAGCTTCACCTCGCTCCTCACGCGCTTCAACTCCGCGCTGTCCGCGCGGCAGAGCGCGGGCGCCCTGCCGGAAGCGGTGGCACCCACCGAGTCCTGAGCCTCCGGCCGCGGTTCGCCGACTGCCGCGGCCGGAAGCCCTCGTCTCGCGGGGGCGCGGCTCACTGTGTTCCGCTTGACCCTTTGCCCGGCCACTGCCCGGCCGGTGCGTGGCCAGTGCGTGGCCACCGCCTGGCCACCGCCTGGCCTTCGTCTGCCCTCCGGCCGCTCCTTCGGTTACCCGAACGCTCGCTTCCGGTCACGCAGGGCTCTTGACCCGGCCACCGTGGCTGGCCTCAGATGAAACCGGGTCCCTCTATGCCGGACGGCGGGAGGCACGGTGCGAGAACGGCAGGCCGCCCAACAGGCCCGCCGCGCCCGGGAGTTCCAGGCGTTCGTCGCGGGCGCGGCAGGGCGTCTTCTGCATGCCGCCACGCTGCTCACCGGCGAGCCGCCGGACGCCAACCCCCGCGCGCGGGCGCTGCTCACCGCCGCGCTCGCCTCCACGTACGCCTCCTGGGACCGGCTGCGCGGCGAGGACCCCTACGACCGTACGCGCACCGCGCTCGCCGTCCGCTTCGCCCGCGGCGCGTGGCGGCTGCGCCGCGGGCACGGGGGGCTGCTCGCCCGGCTCTCCCCCCAGGAGCGGCTCGTGCTCGTGCTACGGCTCTACGAAGGCGTCGCCGAGGAGCAGACCGCGGCGCTCCTCGGCCTTCCCGCCGAGCGGGTCCGGACCCTGTGCGCGCGGGCCGTCGCCACGGTGCTCCATCCGCCCCGGGGGCCCGCCCCCGCGGTGCCGCCCGCCCTGGGGGAGGCGACGACCTCATGAGCCGACGGGAGCCGTCGTGAGCCAGCAGGAGCGGCGGGAGGCCGTGGTGCGGGGGCTGTTGGACGCGGGGGCGCCGGCGTCCGTGCCGGCCGACCTCTACGGGGACGCCGTCCGGCGGGGGGTGCGGGTGCTGCGGCGGCGTACCGCCTTGCGGCGGGTGATGTGGCTTGTGCTGTTGGCCGCCGTTGTTGCCTTTACGGTGTGGGCGGTGACCGTGCAGCCGTGGGTGGAGCGGCCGTCGGAGACCACCCCTCCGCTTACTCGCTGGTAGCGCGCTGCCGGGTTTGTCTCCCACCCGCCCGCCCGTTTCCACCTCCACGCGGGGTGGGCGTCCCCTGTGGGGGTTCCCGCCATCGGCGAGTGCCGGTGGGTGGGGTGTTTCCGCCGCTACCGCGGCGGGTTTTCTCCCACCCGCCCGCCCGTTTCCACTTGCCGGGGGGGGGGCCGCCCCGGGGGGGGGTCCCCCGCCTTCGGGGGGGGGGGCCCGTGGGTGGTTTTTGGGTGGGCGGGCGGTATGATCCCGCCGCGGAGCGGCGGGCACGGAAGCATCCGCGGAAGCGCATGGGGTGGGTGGGCGGGACGGGGGTGCGTCGGGGGTGACGGGCACCCCCGGCCCGCTTGGAGCGCCCCCGCTAGCGGAGGGCCTGCTGGAGGTCCGCCAGGAGGTCGTCGATGGACTCGATGCCTACGGAGAGGCGGATCAGGTCGGCGGGGACCTCCAGGGGCGAGCCCGCGGCGGAGGCGTGGGTCATGCGGCCGGGGTGCTCGATGAGGGACTCGACGCCGCCGAGCGACTCGCCGAGCGTGAAGAGCCTGGCGCGGTTGCAGACCTCGACCGCGGCCTCCTCGCCGCCCTCGACCTGGAAGGACACCATGCCGCCGAACGCCTTCATCTGCTTGGCGGCGATCTCGTGCCCGGGGTGGTCGGGCAGGCCCGGGTAGAGGACCTTCGTCACGCGCGCGTGCCGCGTGAGCATGTCCGCGACGCGCGTGGCGTTCTCGCTGTGCCGGTCCATGCGGACGGCGAGGGTCTTGATGCCGCGCAGGACGATCCAGGAGTCGAAGGGCCCGGCGACGGCGCCCATGGCGTTCTGGTGGTACGCGAGCTCCTCGCCCAGGTCGGCGTCGTTCACGACGAGCGCGCCGCCGACGACGTCGGAGTGGCCGCCCATGTACTTCGTCAGGGAGTGCACGACGACGTCCGCGCCCAGGGCGAGCGGCTGCTGGAGGTAGGGGCTCGCGAAGGTGTTGTCGACGACGAGCCGGGCGCCCGCCTCGTGCGCGATCTGCGCGACCGCGGGGATGTCCGTGATGCCGAGGAGGGGGTTGGAGGGCGTCTCCACCCAGACGGCCTTGGTGCGCGGGGTGAGCGCGGCCCGTACCGACGCCGGGTCGGAGGTGTCGGCCACCGACCACTCGACGCCCCACCGCGAGACGACCTTGGCGAAGAGGCGGAACGTACCGCCGTACGCGTCGTTGGGGATGACCACGTGGTCGCCGGGGCTGAGCAGCGTACGCAGCAGGCAGTCCTCGGCGGCGAGGCCGGAGGCGAAGGCGAGGCCCCGGCTGCCGCCTTCGAGGGCGGCGAGGTTCTCCTCGAGCGCCGTACGGGTCGGGTTGGCGCTGCGGCTGTACTCGTAGCCGCCGCGCAGGCCGCCGACTCCGTCCTGCTTGTACGTGGACACCTGATAGATGGGCGGAACGACGGCGCCCGTGAGGGGGTCGGCCGTGTTTCCGGCGTGGATGGCGACGGTCTCGAAGCTCTGGCTGCTGTGCGAGTCACTCATGCGGCCTGAGCGTAATGCGGGACGGGGCCGGGGGACGGACGGGGAGGCGCGGCCCGGGGCCCGGAAGGAGCAGGTTGGCCAGGGTGCGCGGCCAGGTTGGCCAATTGTCACAGGCGTCTGGTTCGCTTGTACGTATGGAGATTCTCTGGGTCCTGATGGCAGTGGTCATGATCGGGGCGGTGCTCGGGCCGGTCCTGCTGCGCAGGCGCGCCGGAATCCGTCAGGTGAGCCCGGGGGCGCCGGACGCGGCGGACCCGGCGAACTACGGCTTCGCGCGCCAGGAGGACCTGGACATCCGCATGCCGGGCCCGGACGCGGACCTGATCGAGGTCCTCGACCTGGTGCAGCGCACGCAGGACTGGCGCGCCGCGTCGCAGCTCCTCGCGGGCACGGAGGTGCACGGGGAGCAGCGCTGGCAGCGTGTGCAGGCCTTCGCGGGCGCGGCGTCCCTGGAGCTGCAGCAGCGGCCCGGCGGCGTGAGTGACACTCCTGGCGGCCAGTGGCTGCGCGTGTGGCGGGCCGAGGCGCCGAAGGACGCGGGCGGCGCGGCCGTGCAGGCGGAGTTCCTGGTGCAGCAGGCGTGGCGCACGGCGACGCCCGGGACGGACGAGTTCCGGATCATCCTGGAGGAGGCCAGGGAGGTCTGTGCGCAGGCGGCGCTCCTGTCCCCCGGCGACCCCGTTCCGTACATCGTGGAGCTGTCCATCGCACGCGGCCTCGCGTATGCGCGGACGGACTTCGAGCAGCTCTGGCTGAAGATCCTGGACCGCGCGCCCGCGCACATGGGCGCGCACCTGGCGGCGCTGCACTACTCGTGCGAGAAGTGGCACGGCTCCCGCGAGGAGGCGTACGCGTTCGCGGAGGCCGCGGCGGCGCGCGCCCCCGGCGGTTCGCTGCTCTCGGCGCTGCCGCTGTTCGCGGTGTACGAGCACCTTCCCGATGTGAACCTGGTGCGTGGCTTCTACCAGAGCGAGGTCGTGACCAAGGCCGTGGAGGGCGCGCAGTTCGCGGTCCACTCCGCGCGCCCGGACGACCCGATGCTGGCGCACGTCCGCCACCTCCTGGTCTTCTTCCTGGTCCGCGGCGAGCGCTGGGGCGAGGCGATGAACCAGCTGGTGCACGTGGACGGCCACGTGGGCGCACTCCCCTGGATGGTGTCCACCGACCCGGCCGCGGACTACGCGGTGTACCGCGCGCTCGCGGTCGCGGGCTACGAGGCCAACGGCGGCAGCCCGGCCACGCTCCCCCACTAGGGCGTGTCTTTCGGATCAGGCCGGGCCCCGTCCGACACCCGGCCCGCCCGGCACCAGGGCCCGTCCGAGGCCGCCCCCGAGGAATGCGCGCCCGCCGCCGGACGTTGACACAGTCGCCGAACCACCCGCTCCAGGAGGACCCCGATGCTCTTCGGCC
Organism: Streptomyces sp. NPDC059003; assembly: GCF_042740445.1. NCBI lineage: Bacteria > Bacillati > Actinomycetota > Actinomycetes > Kitasatosporales > Streptomycetaceae > Streptomyces > Streptomyces sp. NPDC059003. The sequence continues at coordinate 8,873 of NZ_JBHYJH010000109.1, forward strand.
GCACCCCGCAGCTGCCCACGCCCGACGAGGCCCTGAAGGGCCGCGCGACCCCCGAGTTCGAGGTCCCCTCCCGGCACACGGTCCTGGGCAACGCCCTGCAGGGCCCCTACCCGGAGGGCCTGGAGGTCGCGGACTTCGCGCTCGGCTGCTTCTGGGGCGCGGAGCGCAAGTTCTGGCAGACGGACGGCGTCTGGACGACGCTCGTCGGCTACCAGGGCGGCTACACCCAGAACCCCTCCTACGAAGAGGTCTGCTCGGGCCTGACCGGCCACGCGGAGGTCGTCCGCGTCGTCTTCGACCCGGCCAAGGTCACGTACGCGCAGTTGCTCAAGGTCTTCTGGGAGTCCCACAACCCCACCCAGGGCTTCCGCCAGGGCAATGACGTGGGCACGCAGTACCGCTCGGCGATCTACACGCACTCCCCCGTCCAGGAGGAGACCGCCGCCGCGTCCCTGGAGGCGTACCAGCAGGTGCTCACGGGGGCGGGCCTCGGCACGATCACCACGGCGGTCGTGCCCGCCGAGGGCCGCCCGTTCTGGCCCGCCGAGGGCTACCACCAGCAGTACCTGGACAAGAACCCGGACGGCTACTGCGGCATCGGCGGCACGGGCGTGGAGCTGAGCAGCCCCTCGGAGACGAACTGGGGCCGCGCCTGCCCCACCGGCATCGCCCCGGCCCCCGCCCCCACCTCCGAGACCACCGCGTAACGGCCATGCCCTTCGCGTACGCGCCCGACGGCGTCGCCCTGCGCTATGAGCTCCGCGGCTCCGGTGAGCCGCTGGTGCTGCTCAGCGGGCAGTCCAACAACCGGCACTGGTGGGACCCCGTCATCGGCGACTTCGCCGCCGAGTTCACCACGGTCACGCTCGACTGGCGCGGCACGGGAGAGAGTGACCGGCCGGACACCGACAGCTACAGCACGCCCGGCTTCGCCGCCGACGTGGCCGCCGTCCTGGACGACGCGGGCATCGGCAGCGCCCATGTGTACGGCACGTCGATGGGCGGCCGCGTCGCCCAGTGGCTGGCCGCCGACCACGCCGCGCGGGTGGACCGGCTCGTCCTCGGGTGTACGTCGCCGGGGGCGCCGCACGGCGTGGAGCGCGGGCCCGAGGTGCGGGCGGCGCTCGCCCAGCGGGACGCGGACGCGGCGCGGCAGGCGCTCCTTGAGCTGATGTACACGCCCGCGTGGATCGCCGCCCAGGAGGCGTCCGGGCGGCGGGAGTTCGGCACGCTCGGGGACCCAGGGATGCCCGACCGGGCCCGCGGCCGCCATCTGCGGGCCAGCGCCCGGCACGACGCGTGGGACGCCCTGCCCCGGATCAAGGCGCCGACGCTGGTGGTGCACGGGAGCGACGACGTCTTCAACCCGGTGGCCAACGCGCCGCTCATCGCGGAGCGGGTGCCGGACGCCCGGATGCGGATCGTCCCGGGCGCGCGGCACGCGTACTTCGAGGAGTTCGCGGAGGTGGCCACGCCGCTGGTCCTCGGCTTCCTGCGCGACGGCGAGGCCGGCCCCGTCACCGCCGCGGCCCCTCAGTGACCCGGCCGGTGATCTAGTCCTCGGCGCCGTACGGCTTGGTGATGATCTCCAGGTTGTGGCCGTCGGGGTCGTTCCAGTAGAGGCCGCGGCCGCCGTCGTTCGTGTTGATCTGGTTCTCGCGCTCGTGGTACGGGTCCGCCCAGTAGGTCAGGCCCCGCTCCTTGATGCGGCCGAAGATCGCGTCGAACTCCGCGTCGGAGACGAGGAACGCGTAGTGCTGCGGCACGAACGGGTGGCCGTCGCCCTCGTAGTAGTCGAGCGTGACGCCGTTGGGGATCTCCACCGGGATGAACGGGCCGTACTGCGGGCCGACTTCGAGGCCCAGGATGTCCGCGAGGAACTGTGCGGACGCCTTCTTGTCCTCGGCTTGGACGATCGTGTGGTTCAGCTCGATGGTCATCGTGCGGACCTCCTCGTAGTCCGGCCGTCCCTCGTGCCCGGCCTTGCGGTGTTTTCCGCCTCTCTGTTCCTGACATGGACTACGTTACGGTCGCGGGTCCGCCCCCAACATCCGTCACCGGTTCGGGGCTTGCTGAGCATTGCGGCCTAGGCCCCCGGGACCAGGTGGAATCCGGTCGCCGGGATCCGGTCACCCGCCACCCGGGTCCGGGGCGGGTGACCGGAGACCGTCAGATCCGTCAGATCCGTCAGATCGTCGCCGCGTCGATCACGAACCGGTACCGCACGTCGCTCGCGAGCACCCGCTCGTACGCCTCGTTGATCTGGTCGGCGCGGATCAGCTCGATCTCGGCGCCCAGGCCGTGCGCGGCACAGAAGTCCAGCATCTCCTGGGTCTCGCGGATTCCGCCGATGGCGGAGCCCGCGAGGGTCTTGCGCTGGAGCATGAGCGAGAAGACGTTCAGCGAGACGGGCTCCTCGGGGGCGCCGACGTTCACGAGGGCGCCGTCCGTCTTCAGGAGGTTCAGGTACTGGTCGAACGGCAGCGGCGCGGACACCGTCGAGACGATCAGGTCGAACGACGCGGCGAGCCGCTCGAAGGTGGCCGGGTCGCCGGTCGCGTAGTAGTGGTCGGCGCCCAGCTTCAGGCCGTCGTCCTGCTTGCGCAGGGTCTGCGACAGGACGGTCACCTCGGCGCCCATCGCGTGCGCGATCTTGACGGCCATGTGGCCGAGGCCGCCGAGCCCGACGACCGCGACCTTCTTGCCGGGTCCCGCGTTCCAGTGGGCGAGCGGGGAGTACGTGGTGATGCCGGCGCACAGCAGCGGCGCGGCGACGTCCAGGGACAGGCCGTCGGGGATGCGGAGCGTGAAGGCCTCGTCGACGACGATCTGCTGCGCGTAGCCGCCGTAGGTGGGCTCGCCGTTGCGGTCGAGGGCGTTGTACGTCTGGATGTTGCCCTGGTGGCAGTACTGCTCAAGGCCTGCCTTGCAGTTCGCGCACTCGCGGCAGGAGTCGACCATGCAGCCGACGCCCACGCGGTCGCCGACCTCGAACCGGGTGACGTCCGGGCCGACCTCCGCCACGACCCCGGCGATCTCGTGGCCGGGCACCATCGGGAAGATGCCCTCGCCCCAGCCGTCACGGGCCTGGTGGATGTCGGAGTGGCAGATGCCGGCGTACTTGATGTCGATCAGGACGTCGGACGCGCCGACGGGGCGGCGCGGGACGGTGGTGCGCTCCAGCGGGGCCTTGGCCGCAGGGGCGGCGTAGGCGGGGACGTCGCGGGTCTGCGCGGTGGAGGTCCGGGCGGTGCGGGCCTGTGCGGTGGGGGTCTGTGCGGTCGTGTCGGTCATGCCTTTGACGCTGTCACCTGCGGAAACAACCACCCAGCCCTCTGTTGTGCCTAGGCGCGGCGGTCCTACCACCACTGGTATCAGGCTCAGCCGCGTACGACCCTGAATACTGGAACGCATGGACGAGAACGCCCCGCAGGGCACCCCTCCCCCCGAGGGCCTGGACCGCCGGGCCGAGCTCAGCGAGTTCCTGCGCACCCGCAGGGCCCGCCTCCAGCCGCACGACGTGGGGCTGCCCAGCTACGGCAGGCACCGCAGGGTGCCGGGCCTGCGCCGCGAGGAGCTGGCGCAGCTCGCGGGGGTCTCGGTGGCGTACTACACGCGCCTGGAGCAGGGCAACGGCCGCAACGTCTCGGCGGAGGTCCTGGACGCCATCGCGCGGGCGCTGCGCCTGAGCGACGCCGAGCACGCGCACCTCATGCACCTCGCGAAGCCCGCCGCCCACAAGAAGAAGCGCGTCCCGCCGACGCAAGCGCTGCGGCCCGCGGTGCAGCAGCTGCTGGACGTCATGGACGGCGTCCCCGCGTACGTCGTCGGGCGGCGCTCCGACATCCTCGGCTGGAACCGGATGGCTGTCGCGCTGTTCGGTGACTGGGGGGCGTTGCCCCGCGAGGAGCGGAACTGGGCGCGGCTCGTCTTTCTCGACCCAGGGATGCGGGAGCTGTTCGCGGACACGTGGGACCAGAAGGCGTCGGACATCGTGAGCTTTCTGCGGATGGACGCGGGGTGCTACCCCAACGATCCCCGGCTCTCTTCGCTGGTCGGGGAGCTGTCCGTGAAGAGTGAGGAGTTCCGTCGCCTGTGGGCCACGCACGATGTGCGGGAGAAGGGGCACGGGGTCAAGCGGCTGCGCCACCCTGTGGTCGGGGAGCTGGCCCTCTCCTTCGAGACGATGCGGCTCGCCGACAGCTCCGACCAGTCCCTGGTGACGTACCACGCGGAACCGGGCTCACCGTCGGCCGAGTCCCTGCGCCTGCTGGCGAGCTGGACGGCGGAGCTCCCTGACCTCGCGGGGGCGCCCCAGACCCGCCCCTTCCCGAACTAGGGGGCTCCGCCCCCTAGCACCCCCGAAAAGCATCGGCGCTCCGCGCCTCGTCCTCAAACGCCGGACGGGCTAGTTATAGCCCCTCCGGCGTTTGAGGAGCGGGGTCTGGGGCGCCCCGCGAGGGCACCGCCTCAGCCCTGGTACGGCGGGGCCGCCCCCCAGTTCCACAGAGGCACCGGCTGACTCGTGGGGCGGGCCGCGTTCGGGCCCGAGAAGTAGACGGCCAGGCGCGTGCCCCACTCCACGTACGCGACGAACGCCGAGCGGAACTCCGCATCCGTGGGCAGCCCGGCCTCGTCCGCCGCGTCCTGGATCAGGTTCACCCACCGCCGCCGCTGCGGCTCGGTGATGCCCTTGCCGAAGTGCTTGGCGACCATGTGGGCATGGGCACCGTCGCCGTGTTCGCCCGAGTACGCCGCAGGACCCCCGAAGACCTCGCCCAGCCAGTGCGCGACGTGCGCCGCGTGCTCGGGCGCGAGACCGGCGAAGACGGGGGCGAGGAGGTCGTCCGCGAGGACCTTCCCGTAGAAGATCTCCGTCAGGCGCCCGAAGGCCTCCTCGCCGCCCGCCCAGGCGTACAGCGTCGGCGTGGACGCGCCGGAGCCGCGCACCGACGTGGGCGTGTAGTGCCGCATCTCCTCGATGTTCTCGACGTACGGGCGGATGTGCGCGAAGAACTCCTTGAAGTGCTCCGACGATCTGAAGCCCTCCAGGTGGTCCTTCGTGGACGTCCAGGTGATGCGCAGGACGAAGTGCTCGAAGTCCTCCTCGCAGCGGGTGAGTTCGTAGTCGACGCACTGCGGCGCGGCGGCCAGCGGCACGGCGGCGCGGGTGTACGCGGCGAGGAACTCCGCGGAGCGGTCCTCGGGGACGCGGTAGCGGATGTACTCGACGGTGTGGGCGGGGTGCGCGCTCATGGGGTGTCGGCTTCCTCTTCCGAAGCGCCCGGGCCGGAAGCCGCCGTGCCCCAGTCCCAGAGAGCCTGGAGCACCGGACCCAGCTCCCTGCCGTGCGGGGTGAGTTGATAGGTGACGGTGGGCGGCCAGCCGGACGTACGCGTGCGCCGGACGACCCCGGCGCCGACCAACTGTGTCAGCCGCTCCGCAAGTACCTTGTCGGACAACTGCGGGAGCGCGGCGGCCAGTTCGCTGTACGCGTACACGTCACCCGCGAGCAGCTCGCGCACCACGAGCGTGGTCCAGCGGCCCCGCAGCGCCCCGAGGGCCACCTCGACGGGGCAGTCGGGGCTCGGCACCAGGACCCGGGCGCGGGGGTCGTCGGGCAGGCCGGGGCGCGGCTCCCGGGGGTCCGGGAGCGCCTGGTCCCGGCGGGCCGGAAGAGCCTGCCTTACCGTTCGGTGAGCCACGGGCGCGCCTCCTACTGTGCCGTGCATGAGCACTTTCATCCTGCCCCAGCGCCCCGAGGACGTCCCGTCGGCGTTCGCCGAGCGGTTCAACAGCGGCGACCCCGAGGCCGTGCGCGAGCTGTACGAGCCGGACGCCGCCTTCGTCCCCGAGTCCGGCGTCCCCGTGCACGGAGCCGACGCGATCGCCGCCCAGAACGCCCCCTTCCTCGCCCTCGGCCTGCCGATCTCCGTCACGCCCCGGCACGTGCACGTCGCCGGGGACACCGCCCTGCTCGTCGTCGACTGGGACATCGACGGGAAGGTGCGGGCCACGGCGACGGACGTGGCACGCCGCGGCGCCGACGGGTACTGGCGCTATGTGATCGACAGCCCCTTCGGCGCCGGGCGCGCGGCCGACTAGGCGCGGCTGCTCACCGACGTACGCGCGCTACTTCCCGACGTACGCGTCACTTCCCGAAGTACGCGTCGTAGATCGTCACCGTCCCCCTGTTCCCCTTCGTGTCCTCGACCGCCGCGCGGAAAGAGATCGACTTGCCCGCGGCCGGGTTCTTCACGGAGATCCTGCCGTCACGGACCGCGGTCTTCTTCCAGGTGCCGCCCTTGTCGTACGAGACGTACACCGCAAGGGACTTGAGGTGGCCGCCCGCGGCGGCGCCCTGCACCGTCACCGGCACGGACTGGCGGGCGCCCGCGGGCGCCCGGCTGTCCAGGCCCACCTTCGGCGTGAAGCGGACCGTGGAGGCGGGCAGCCGCGCCTCCCGCGCCTTCTTGGAGCGGAACGTCCAGCTCGCGTCGATGCGCGAGGAGGCGGCCGCCACCCGCGGGTCGCGCCGCACCGACGTGGACAGGCGGTACTCGGCGTCCGCCGCCGGGACCTTGAAGGACGCGTTGCCGCTCAGCGGATCCTTGTTCGTGCCGATCAGGCGGCCGTCGCGGTGCAGGGTCGTCTTCACGGAGGAGAACACGGAGTCGCCCTCGTGCCCCGCGCCGTCGGCGGCCACCGACACCGCACCGCTGATCCTGTTGCCCTCGCGGAAGATCCCGTAGTGCTCCCTCACGAGGCGCGGCCCGAACACGGCCGTGTTGAACGTCTTCGTGTACGTCCTGCCCGCCTCGTACCTCTCCCACGGTTCGACGAAGTAGGACGCCTCTGCGGTCAGCCTGCCGTTCTCGTCCTCCCCCAACTGGCGGAAGTCCATGAACCACTCCGCCTTGTCCACCGCGGACAGGTGGAACGTCCGCGTGGTGCGGGCCTGCTGCGGAACCGAGTAACTGAACGCAAGACCACCGCTGTCGGGCAGCGAACCGAAGGCGCCGACCACGGCCTTCTTGCGTTCGGCCGACGCCCCGAGACGGGCCTTCACCGTGGCCAGTTCACCGGCCTCGACGTGCTTACGGTAGCCGGTGGCGAACCGGTCGGCCGTGCCGCCGACGATGACGCCGTACTGCTCGTCGTCGCCCTTGAGCCAGTGTCCGGCCCACTCCTGGTACAGCGAGCCGCCCGTGACGCGGGGGCCGAGGTGCGCGGTGCGCAGCGGTGCGTACGACGTGAGAAGGAGCCCCAAGGAGTCGTCGTCCGTCACGTGGTACTGCGGAGCCGCGAGGACAGGCCTGGCCTCCGCGTCCGGCACCGTGATGTCCACCGGCTTCGCCGCCCGCGCGTCCAGCGTCAGCGTCATGTCCTTCGTGACGTTCAGCTTCGGCCGGGCGAGCCAGTCGACGCCCTTGGCGGCGTCCTCCGGGTCCTCGTAGATCCGCGCGTCCAGGAGGTAACCGCCCTTGGGAACGCGGACCTTGACCGTGCCGGTCACGTCGGTGACGTCGTAGGACTTCTCGGCGGCCGACCCGCTCAGGCCGATGAGGAAGGACGAGGAGAACCTGGCGGGGCGGCCGTCACGCCCGACGTACTTCAGCGTCACGTCGTACGTCTCCCCCTCGCGCTGCACCACGGCGCCCGTGCGGACGCTCTGGCCGCCGCCCTTCGCCACGACGTACGCGGAGTAGGTGCCGCGCCCGGTGCCGCCGAGCTCGGTGTGCGCCGTCAGGCCGACCGACGCGCGCCCGCCCGCGGGCACCGTCACCTTCTTCGCGCCGAGCGTGTAGAAGCCGCGGGGGGCCGGGCGGCCCTTCGGGTCGGTGGCCGTCACGGAGAGGTCGAGGGTGATGTCCTCCGTGCCGGAGTTGCGGTACGTGATCTTCTTGGTGACCGGCCGGTCGTCGGCGTGCGGCCACTTCGGGGCACCGAGGTTCAGCGACACCGGGTCGGCGACGACGGTCTGCCCGATCGCCCTGTCCACGGCGACGCGGCCCGAGCCCTGCTGGTACGGGGAGTACGTGCCGCCCCTCCCCGGCACGGCGGACACGGCGGACGACGTCAGGGCCCGCTTGAGGTCGGCGGCCCGCCAGTCGGGGTGCCGCTGCTTGAGCAGGGCGGCGGCGCCCGCGACGTGCGGGGTCGCCATCGACGTACCGGAGATCGTCAGATAGCCCTCGGGGTTCTGGCCGACCTCCTTCTCGATCTCGCTGCCGGGCGCCGCGGCGGCCGTGATGTCCACGCCGGGCGCGGTCACGTCCGGCTTGACCGCGTTGTCGCCGGCGCGCGGGCCCTGGCTGGAGAACTCGGCCAGCTTGTCCTTGCCGTCGACCGCGCCCACGGTCAGGGCGGCGTCCGCGCTGCCCGGGGAGTCGATGGAGCCGCGGTAGCCCTCGTTGCCCGCCGCGACGGCGAACAGGACGCCCTGGTCGGCGGAGAGCCGGTTGACGGCCTCCTCCAGCGGGTCGATGCCGATGTCGTCGCTGCCGCCGAGGCTCAGGTTGACGACGTCGGCGCCCTGCGCGGCCGCCCACTCCATGCCCGCGAGGATCGCGGAGTCGCCGCCCCGGCCGTCGTCGCCGAGGACCTTGCCGTTCAGCACCCGCGCGCCCGGCGCGACGCCCTTGAACCTCCCGTTCGACTTCGCGCCCGTCCCGGCGGCGATGGACGCGACGTGCGTGCCGTGGCCCACGCGGTCCTTGGTGTCGGCGGACTCGGAGAAGTTCTTCGCGCCGACGACCTGGTCCTTCAGGTCCGGATGCGTGGCGTCGACGCCCGTGTCCAGGACAGCGATCTTCACGCCCTTGCCGTCGAGCCCGGCCGCCCACGCCTTCGGCGCCCCGATCTGCTTCACGCTCTTGTCGAGGCTGGCCTTACGGGTGCCGTCCAGCCACAGGTGCCGGACGCCGGACGCCGTGCGGCCCTTCCCCGTCAGGGTCTTCCAGAGGGCCGCCGCGTCCCTCCTGGGCGTGGTCACGGCGTCCGCGTTCAGGGACGTGAAGGTGCGGCGGACCGCGGTGTCGCCGGCCGCGCGGACCTGGGCCCGGGCGCCGCGTGCGTCGCCCCGGTAGCCGACGATCAGCTTCAGGCCCTCCCGCTGCGCCGCGCGGTTCGCCTTGCTCGTCAACTCCGTGACGTCGAAGAGCCGTTGGTCGACCTTGCCCGCGTCGATGAGCCGCTGCGCGTCGCACGGCAGGACCAGGGCGTGGCCGCGCACGGTCCGGGTGCTCACGGGTATGCGCTCGCGCCCCTCGGCCGGGGTGAAGCCGACCAGGCGGCCCCCGGTGTCGACGGTGACGCGGTCGCCGGTGACGAGGGTGAGCCGGTGGGTGCCCGAGGGCGCGGGGCGGGACGCCGCCGGGTGCGCGGACTCCGGCTGTGGGCGCGCCGCGGACGCGGGGCCGACCAGGCCCGCCGCCACCGCTGCCGCCGTGGTCAGGGCGAGGGTGACGGCCCCCGCCCGCCTTCTGTGCTGACGCAATGTTCCCCCTGGGATAGCTGGGACAGGAGTGTGCCGAGTTGCGGAAAGAGAAGCGGCTCCCGGGACCAGCGGTCCCGGGAGCCACCCCTCACACTCGTTCAACTGTCCTCAGAACAAGGGAAGTTCCCGGACTTCTCCGATCCGGCTTCTCCGTCCCGGGGGGGGAAGCGTCACTTCCCGTAGTACGCGTTGTAGATCGACAGCGTCGACTTGTTGCCCTTCTTGTCCGTGATCTTGGCGTGGAACGAGATCCCCTTGTCCTTCGCGGGGTTCTTCACCTCGATCTTGCCGTTGACGACCTTCACCGGCTCCCAGGTCCGCCCGTAGTCGTACGAGACGTAGACGTTCAGGGACTTGAGGTTGTCGCCGGCCGCGGCGCCCTGGACGGTCACCGGCACGGACTGCTTCTGGCCTGCCGGGGCGCGGCTCGTGAGGTCGACGGCCGCGTTGAAGCGCACGCCGGACGCCGCGAGGCGGGTCCGCTCCGTGGTCTTCTTCGAGCGGAACGTGTAGCTCGCGTCGATCCGCGTGGACGCCGCCGAGACCGCGACGCTGCGCTTCACGGACGTGCTCAGCTTGTACTCGGCGTCCGCCGCCGGGACCTTGAAGGCGGTGCCGGTGAGCGGGTCCTTGTTCTCGCCGATCTGGGTGCCGTTGCGCGACAGGGTCGTCTTCACGGACGAGTACGTCGAGCCGCCCGCGTGCGTCTTGCCGTCGGCGAACAGCGGCAGGGAACCGGCGATCTTGTCGCCCTTGCGGAAGACGCCGTAGTCGCCGCCGACGCGCGGCCCGAACACGGCCGTGTTGAAGACCTTGTCGTACGTCCTGCCCGCGGTGAACGTCTGCGGCGCGCCGAGCGTGTACGACGCGTCGACGATCGGCCAGCCGTCGGAGTCGACGCCGCCCTGCTGCTCGAACTCCAGGCCCCACTTGACCTTGTCACCCGTGGAGACGTGCAGGGTGCGGGTGCTCGGGGCCTTCTGCGGCACGCCGACGCTGAAGGCGAAACTGGCGTCGGGCAGCCAGCCGGTCGCGTAGACCGCGCCCTTCTTGCCGCTCGACGACGCACCGAGACCGGCCTTCACGGTGGCGAGCTCGGACTCCTTGTAGTGCTTGGTGTAGCCGGTCGCGAGCTGCTTGACCTTGCCGCCGGACACGACGTCGTACTGCGCCTTGTCGCCCTTCGACCAGTGCCCGTCGAAGGCCTGCTGGAGCGAGCCGTCGGTGATCTGCGGACCGAGGTGCCCGGTGCGGAATCCGGCGTACGAGTCGAGCAGCCAGCCGAAGCCGGCGCTGTCGTCGCCCGTGGTGACCGTGTACGTGGGCGCCGCGAACTGCGGCTTCACGTCCGTGGCGGGCACCGTGATGTCGACGGGCTTGGCCGTGCGCGCGTCCACCGTGACCGTGGCGTTCTTGGTGACGTCCAGCTTCGGCTGGGAGATCCAGTCGATGCCGCCGTCGGGGGACTGCGGGTTGTCCAGAACCGCGCCGTCCAGGACGTAACGGCCCTTGGGCACGCGGACCTTGTCGGTGCCGGTGTCGCCGGAGACCGGGATGGTGAGATCGGCGCCGAGCCCGGTGAGGCCGAACAGACCGGTGTTGTAGGTCTTCGCCGGCTGCCCGTCACGCCCGATGTGCTTGACGGTCAGGTCGTACGACTCCACCTCGCGGTCGACCGCGGCCGCCGTGCGCACGGACTGGCCGCCGCCGGTCGCCGTGACGTACGCGGAGTACGCGCCGTCGACGGTGCCGCCGAGCTTGGTGTCGGTCGTGAGGTCGACCGAGGCCGTGCCGCCCGCCGGGACGGTGACCTTCTTCGCGCCGAGCTTGAAGAAGCCGGCCGGGGCCGGGCGGCCCTTCGGGTCGGTGGCCTGGAGCGTCAGGTCGAGCTTGGCCTCGCTGGTGCCGAGGTTCTTGTACGTGACCTTCTTGGTGACCGGCGTGTCGTCGGTGTGCGGCCACAGCTGCGTGCCGAAGCTCACCGACACCGGGTCGGCGATGACGCTCTGCTTGATGGCCTTGTCGACGGCGATGCGGCCCGAACCCTGCTGGAAGGCCGTGTACTTGCCGCCCTTGGTGGACGCGGTGAGGGCGCCCTTGAGCTCGGCGGACTTCCAGGTGGGGTGCTGCTGCTTGAGCAGGGCGGCGGCGCCCGCGGCGTGCGGGGTCGCCATCGAGGTGCCGGAGATCGTCAGATAGCCCTCGGGGTTCTGGCCGACCTCCTTCTCGATCTGGCTGCCGGGCGCCGCGGCCGCCGTGATGTTCACGCCGGGCGCGGTCACGTCGGGCTTGACGGCGCCGTCGCCGGTGCGCGGGCCCTGGCTGGAGAACTCGGCCAGCTTGTCGTTGTCGTCGACGGCGCCGACGGTCAGGGCGGCGTCCGCGCTGCCCGGGGAGTCGATGGAGCCGGGCGCGCCGTTGTTGCCCGCCGCGATGGCGAACAGGATGCCCTTCTCGGCGGAGACCTTGTTGACCGCCGCCTCCAGCGGGTCCACGTCAGGCGTGTCGCCGCCGCCCAGGCTGAGGTTGACGACGTCCGCGCCCTGGGACGCGGCCCACTCGATGCCCGCGATGATCCCCGAGTCGTCGCCGGAGCCCTCGTCGCTCAGGACCTTGCCGTTGAGCACCTTCGCGCCGGGGGCGACGCCCTTGAACTTACCGTTCGACTTCGCGCCCGTACCCGCCGCGATGGACGCCACGTGCGTGCCGTGGCCCACCCGGTCCTTGGTGTCCGGCGACGGCGTGAAGTTCTTCGCACCCACGACCTGGTCCTTCAGGTCCGGGTGGGTCGCGTCGACGCCGGTGTCCAGGACGGCGATCTTGACGCCCTTGCCGTCGTACCCGGCCTCCCACGCCTTCGGAGCGCCGATCTGCTTCACGCTCTTGTCCAGGCTGGCCTTGCGGGTGCCGTCCAGCCAGACGCGGCTGATGCCGGACGCGGTGGCGCGGGCGGCGCCCCGCTCGTCGGTCAGCGCCTGCCACAGCTTGGCGGCGTCCCGCTTGGGGGTGGTGACCGCGTCGGCGTTCAGGGTCTTCAGGGTGCGGCGGACCTCGGTGCCGCCCGCGTCGCGCACGTCGGCCTTGGCCCCGGCGGCCTGGCCCTTGTAGGCGACGATGACCTTGAGGCCCTGCTTCTGGGACGCGCGGGTCGCCTTCTTGCTCAACTCGGTGATGTCGAACAGGCGCTGGTCGAGCTTGCCGCCGGCTATCAGGCGGTGGGCGTCGGCCGGGACGACGAGCGTGTGCCCGTCCGCGCGGCGCGTCTGCACGGGTATGTGCTCACGCCCCTTGGCGGGCGTGAACCCGGTGACGCGCCCCTTGGCGTCGACCGTGACGCGGTCGCCGGTGATGAGCGTGACGCGGTGCCGCTCCGGAGCCTTGACGCCGTCGGTCGCGACGGCGGCCCCCGAGGCGGAGCCGGAGCCCGCCTGCGCCGGGCTGGTCATGCCCGCGGCAAGGGCTACGGCCGCCGCGGCGGCGACGGCGGCAGCGCCCGCACGACGGGCGCCGACCTTTCCTCTCGCTTTCTGCACGTGTCTGAGCAAGTTTCCCCCTCCAGGTGAACGCACAGGGTCATGCAGCATGTCGAGGGGGACGATATCCGCTCAACTATGAGGCAGAGATGAATAGTTGAGGTTCTTGGCCTATACAACACGCTTTCGCAACGCTGCTGACATACCGAAGGCCCGCACCCCGAGTGGGGTGCGGGCCTCGTACGGCACAGGCCAGGGGTGCGGACGGATCCGCTCCGCGTGGATCAGAGGGCGGAGCCCGCCTTCCACTGCGCCCAGCTCATGTTCCAGCCGTTCAGACCGTTGTCCGGCGCGACGACCTTGTCGCCGGTGTTGCGGACGTCCACGACGTCACCGGTGATCGAGTTCTCGAAGAACCAGGAGCCGGGGGTCGACTTGTCGCCCGCGCCCTTGGCGTCCTTCAGGCCGATGCAGCCGTGGCTGGTGTTCACGTTGCCGAAGATCGACGACGAGCCCCAGTAGTTGCCGTGGATGAACGTGCCGGAGCTGGACAGGCGCATGGCGTGCGGGACGTCCTTGATGTCGTACTCGCCCTTGCCGTCGCTGTCCGTGAAGCCGACGGTCGCGCCGTTCATCCGGGTCTCCTTGAACTTCTCGGAGATCACCATCTTGCCGTTGTACGTCTTGTTCTCGGGCGACCCGGCGGAGATCGGGATGGTCTTGACGACCTTCCCGTTCCGCGTGATCTTCATCTGCTTGGTCTTGGCGTCGACGACGGAGACCTGGTTGCGCCCGATCTTGAACTGGACGGTCTTCTGCTGCACGCCGTACACCCCGTCGGCGCCCTCGACGCCGTCGAGGGCCAGCTTCAGCGTGACCGTCGAGTTCTCCTTCCAGTAGTCCTTGGGGCGGAAGTCCAGGCGCTGGTTGCCGAACCAGTGCCCGACGATCTCCTGGCCGCCCGTGGACGTGACCTTGACGGCGGACTGCACGGCCTTCTTGTCCGCGATCGCCTTGTCGAAGTTGAGCGACACGGGCATGCCCACGCCGACCGTGGAGCCGTCCTCGGGCGTGAAGCTGCCGATGAAGCTGTTGGCCTTCGAGACGGTCGTGAAGGACGAGTTCTCGTGCGCCTTGCGGCCCTCGGAGTCCTTGGCCGTCACCGCGATCCTGTACGTGGTGGCGCGCTCCAGCTGGACGCTCGGCTTCCAGGACTTCTTGTCCGCGGATATCCGGCCCGCGACCGCGGCGCCGCCCTCGGCCTTCATGACCACGCTCGTCAGCGCGCCCTCACTCACGGTGACCTTGGCGTCGCTGTTGATGCTCGCGTTGTCGGAGCCGTTCTTCGGCGCGATCGCGATCTTGGCGGCCGATGTCTTCTGTGCCGCCGCCTCGTCGACCTTGCTCTGCGACTCCCTGCCGCCGGAGCTGTCCTTGTCGCCGTCGTCGCCGCTGCAGGCGGAGAGCACCAGGACCCCGCCGACCAGCGCGGACACGGCCACCAGGCCTCTACGCCGCCGCTTACCGTCCGTCATTACACGCATCTCCATCGTCACCGAATCCCCAGCATCCCGAGGGCCTCCGTAAACCGCCCTAACGCGTTCCCGCTTCATCCCGTTCCACTTCTCCCCGAGATGTGGGAAACACCACGCCGCGCGGTGCCGCCGGGACGGCCGTGCATCAGGAGACGACGGAGCCCCGGGCGGCGGTGTGCCGCCCGGGGCTCGCGATGTACCGGTCGTTATCGGCGCACGTCCCCGAGGGCGGGCCTAGAGCTCCTCGCCGTCCTCGTCGTCATCATGGCCGTCCGGGTCCCATTCCGGCGAATCGGGGTCGTAGTCGATCACTTCGCTGCTCCAGGACGCCTGGGTCAGCTCGACCCCCGGCAGCTCCTTGACCAGGTCGACCGGGTCCACGAGGTAGGCGAGCGCCTCGGCGTCGTCCTCCTTCACGGCGGACTCGGCGTGCGCGCGCTCGTCCACGGGCATGTACGCGTCGTCCGCGATGCGCTTCAGGGCGGCGGTGCTCAGCTCGCCCGACCCGTCCACCTCCACGACCAATTCGACCCGCAGTCGTACAAAGCGTGATGTCTCGTCTTGGCTCATGCGAGGGAGAGTACGTCCCGCACCCGGCTCCGCTTCCCCACGACCCGCGTCTTTCATTAGCATCGCCTCATTGGCACCCGAGACAGCCAATTCACCAGCTCCACAAGGGGGATACACGTCCCGTGACCGCAAGTCGCACGCTGCTCACCGCAGCCGCAGCCGGGGCCCTGCTCAGCGCCCTCTGGTTCGTCCCCTCGGCGAAGGCGGCCCCGGCGCCGGAGCAACGCCCAGCGGCGCGGATCGCGCAGGAGACGGCGCACGAGGGCGACCTCGCGGACACCGGCAGCGTGGACACGACTCCGTACGTGGTCGGCGGCACGACGCTGCTCGGCCTGGGCGCGGGGTTCGTGGCGTACTCGGTGCGGCGGGAGCGGGACGGGGCGCTCTGAGCCCGCGCTAGTCCGTGGCCGGGGGCCCGGCGAAGCCGGACGTGTCCACGAGGTAGACGGGCACGGTGCGGCCGTAGGCGTCGAGCTTGTCGAGCCAGTCGACGTCGTGCCCTTTCGGGGCATGTGGTTCGAGCTGGCGCTGGAGCGACTTCATCGGCTTCTTGTAGCGCGTCAGGCGTGTTCAGTTCCTCGACGAGGCGGAGCATGTCCTGGAAGACCTCGCCGGTAGGGGCCTCCTCCATGGCCGCCGCGGCCCTCCAGCGGCGGCACGCCGCGTGGTCCGGGTCATCACGCCGCGACAGCCCAGGCGCCGGGCTGGGCCGTGAGCTCGAACCAGAGCAGCTTGCCGTCGCGGCCGAAGAGGTCGTCGTCCACCGTGTGCCCACCCCAGGCGTGGGCGTACTGGCATACGAGGAACAGGCCCCGCCCGCCGTCCGCCCCCGCCGCCGGGACGGGGCGGAGCCCGCCGTCGAACGGCGGCGGTACGCGACGGTCGGTGTCCCACACCGCCACCCGGAGCCCACGCCCGCCGTCCCGCTCCCGCACGCGGAGGGCCGCGGGCCCCGCGCTGTGCCGGTAGGCGTTGGTGACCAGCTCCGAGGTCAGCAGCTCGGCCGTGTCGACGAGCACGTCGAGGCCGTGGGCGGAGAGGACGGTACGGAGCGTTGCACGGGCGATGCGGGGCGAGCGGGGGTCGCGGGGGAGGTGGAGGGTGTACGTCCACGCGGGGGCGGAGGTTGGCGGGTTCGGCGGGGATACGGTGACCATGAACGACTCCTGGGAGAAGGGGAGTTGGTGATGGACACCATAGGGCGCCGGGATGTGATACTTCTCAATAACTGAGGAAGCTCGTTCACATTGCCCTCGTGTGGGTGACCCGAGGGTGCCGCTCAGAACGGAGTACGGAGCCGTGCCACCCAGCACCAATCCCACGCTGCGACAGCAGCGCCTAGGAACCGAGCTGCGCAAGCTCCGCGAGCAGGCCGGGCTCACCGCGACCGCCGCGGCGGCCCAGCTCGGGCTCCGGCAAGGACAGATCAGCGGCATCGAGTCGGGCCGGTACGCCGTCAGCGCCGACCGGGTCCGCGCCTTCGCCCGCAGCTACAACTGCGCCGATCACGCCCTGACCGACGCCCTCGCGGCGATGACTGGAGGACGCCAGCGCGGCTGGTGGGACGAGTACCGCGAACATCTGCCCGTCGGGCTCATCGACCTCGCCGAACTCGAGCACCACGCGAGCGCGTTGCGCGTCGCGCTGGTCATCCACATCCCCGCGCTGCTCCAGACCACGGACCACGCACGCGCACTGTTCCGGGAAGTCGTGCCGCCCATGCGGCAGTACGAGATCGAGCACCGTCTCACGCATCGCATGAAGCGCCAGGCCGTCCTGCACCGGGACGACCCGATGCCCTATGCGGCGACCGTTCACGAAGCGGCCCTGCGCATGGGATTCGGAGGCCCCGCAGCCACCCGCGCCCAGCTCCGCCACCTCCTTGAGATGAGCGAACTCCCCAACGTCACTCTCCGGGTGGTCCCCTTCGGCCAGGTTCCCTTCCCCGGCACCGGCCAGTCCGTCGACTACGTCGTGGGGCCGGTCCCCCAGCTGGACACCGTGCAATTGGACACGCACCACGGCTGCGAGTTCCTCGACGCGGAGGCACAGTTGGCGAAGTACAGGTCAGTACTGGACCGCATGGAGAGCGGCGCACTCACTCCGCATGCGTCACGCGACCTGATCCATCACTTGGCCCAGGACAGCTGAGAGGCACCCATGCGCAACCTCACGTGGCAGAAGTCGACCTTCAGCGGCGACAGCTCGAACTGCGTCTACGTCGCCGCAGCCCCCGACGGAACCCTCCACCTCCGCGAAAGCGAAACCCCCGACATCATCCTCACCACCGGCCCCCGCCAACTCCGCGCCCTGATAGCCGCCCTCCGGGCTGACACATAGGCAACTCCCGTTTCCGTCCGACCTCTTGGGCGCAGCGGCGATCGTCCGTACCGTTGTCGATCCCCGCCCAGGAGGCTCCCATGCCAGGATTCGTGCGGCGCGTGGGCCCCTTCCAGGCCACCGCCATCAACATGAGCCAGATGTGCGGCATCGGGCCGTTCGTGACGATTCCGCTGATGGTCGCGGCGTTCGGCGGGCCGCAGGCCGTCACCGGGTTCGTCGCGGGCGCGCTGCTCGCGCTCTGCGACGGCCTGGTCTGGGCCGAGCTGAGCGCGGCGATGCCGGGCTCCGGCGGCTCGTACGTCTATCTGCGCCAGGCCTTCCAGTACCGCACGGGCCGGCTCGTGCCGTTCCTCTTCGTCTGGACGGCGATGCTCTTCATCCCGGTCGGCATGTCGACCGGGATCGTCGGGTTCGTGCAGTACCTGGGCTATCTGGTGCCGGACATGAGCCGGACGACCGGCGACCTGATCGGGCTCGGCGTCATCGCGCTCGTGGTCGCGCTGCTGTGGCGCGGCATCGAGCACATCGCGCGGATCACGGCCGTGATGTGGGTCGTGATGATCGCGTCCGTCGGCTGCGTCATCCTCGCGTCGCTCACGCACTTCGACGCCGACCTGGCGTTCACGTACCCGTCGGGCGCCTTCGAGCTGACGAGCAATCACTTCTGGATCGGCTTCGCGGGCGGTCTGACGATCGGCATCTACGACTACCTCGGCTACAACACGGCCGCGTACCTGGGCGCCGAGATCAAGGACCCGGGCCGCACCCTGCCCCGCGCGATCGTCTTCTCGATCCTCGGCATCATGACGATCTACCTCCTGCTCCAGATCGGCACGCTCGGCGTCATCGACTGGCACCGCATGACGGACCCGGACGACGTGGCGTCGACGTCCGTCGCGTCGGCAGTACTTGAGGAGACCTGGGGCAAGGGCGCCGCCGACACCGTCACCGTGCTGATCCTCATCACCGCGTTCGCCTCCGTCTTCGCGGGTCTGCTCGGCGGCTCCCGCGTGCCGTACGACGCGGCCAAGGACCGGGTGTTCTTCCGCCCGTACGCGAAGCTGCACGCGAAGCACCGCTTCCCGGTGCTCGGCCTCGCGACGATGGGCGTGGTGACGTCCGGCGGCTTCCTCCTGGGCCGCCACACGGACCTGGCGACCCTGATCCAGCTCCTGACCGCCGTGATGGTCCTGGTGCAGGCCCTGGCGCAGATCCTCGCCCTGACGGTCCTGCGCCGCCGCCAGCCGACGCTGCGCCGCCCGTACCGCATGTGGCTGTACCCGGTCCCGAGCTTCGTGGCGCTCGCGGGCTGGCTGGTCATCTACGGGTACGCGGACAAGAACTCACCGGGCCGCCACCCCATCGAGTGGTCGCTGGCCTGGGTGGGGCTCGGGTGCGTGGCGTTCGTGGTGTGGGCGCGCCTGGAGAAGGTGTGGCCGTTCGGGCCCAAGGAGATCAGCGAGGAGTTCCTGACGAAGGACGCGGGACCGGCTCCGGACGAGCCGGAGCCGGTGCCGAATCCGTGATCAGGCGAGCGGGCCCGTGACCGGCTCCACGGCCGCGACGACCCGCCCGTCCCGTACGAACGCCTCGGCGGCCGCGAGGTCCGGCGCCAGATAGCGGTCGGGCCCCGGGCCTTCGACACCCGCCTTGCGCACCGCCTCGATGACCGCGCGGCTGGCCGGGGCCGGGGTCAGGCCCGCACGCAGCTCGATCGCCCGCGTGGCGGCGTACAGCTCGACGGCGATGATCCGCGTCAGGTTGTCGACGGCCGTACGCAGCTTGCGCGCGGCCGACCAGCCCATGGAGACGTGGTCCTCCTGCATGGCGGAGGAGGGGATGGAGTCGGCGGACGCGGGCACGGCGAGGCGCTTCAGCTCGCTGACCAGGGCGGCCTGCGTGTACTGGGCGATCATCAGGCCGGAGTCGACGCCCGCGTCGTCGGCGAGGAACGGGGGCAGGCCGTGGCTGCGGTTCTTGTCGAGGAGCCGGTCGGTGCGGCGCTCGGCGATCGAACCGAGGTCGGCGACGGCGACGGCGAGGAAGTCCAGTACGTACGCGACGGGCGCGCCGTGGAAGTTGCCGTTGGACTCCACGCGGCCGTCGGGCAGCACGACCGGGTTGTCCACGGCGGCCGCGAGCTCGCGCTCGGCGACGGTGCGGGCGTGCGCCATCGTGTCGCGGCCCGCGCCCGCGACCTGCGGGGCGCAGCGCACGGAGTAGGCGTCCTGCACGCGCGGCGCGTCGTCCTGGTGGTGCCCCGTGAGGCCCGAACCGGCGAGCACGGCCAGCATGTTGGCGGCGGCGGCCGCCTGGCCCGGGTGCGGGCGGATGGCGTGCAGCTCGGGGGCGAGGACCTTCTCCGTGCCGAGCAGCGCTTCCAGGGTGAGGGCGGCGGTGACGTCGGCGGACTTGTAGAGGACGTCCAGGTCGGCGAGGGCCATGACGAGCATGCCGAGCATGCCGTCGGTGCCGTTGAGCAGGGCGAGGCCCTCCTTCTCGCGCAGCTCGACGGGCGTGATCCCGTGCTCGGCGAGCAGCTCGCCCGCGGGCCTGAGGGTCCCGTCCGGGCCCTCCGCTTCGCCCTCTCCCATGAGGGTCAGGGCGCAGTGGCTGAGCGGGGCGAGGTCGCCGGAGCAGCCGAGGGAGCCGTACTCGTGGACGACCGGGGTGATGCCCGCGTTGAGCACGTCGGCCATGGTCTGGGCGACCTCGGGGCGTACGCCCGTGTGGCCCGAGCACACCGTCTTCAGGCGCAGGAACATCAGCGCGCGCACGACCTCGCGCTCCACGCGCGGGCCCATGCCGGCCGCGTGCGACCGCACGATGTTGCGCTGCAGCTGGGCGCGCAGGTCCGGGCCGATGTGCCGGGTGGCGAGCGCGCCGAATCCCGTGGACACGCCGTACACCGGGTCGGGTTTGGCGGCGAGGGCGTCGACGATCTCGCGGGCCGCGGCGAGGGCGGCGACGGCGTCGTCGGCGAGCTCGATCCGTGCGTTGTGCCGGGCCACGGCCACGACGTCCTCGGCGGTCGTACCGGACGTCCCCACCACCACAGTGTGCATATCCATATTCAGGAGCGTACGCAGTGAAACTCCTGCTGTCACTGGGGTGGACCCTGCCGGGGGCTCCCAGACTTCCGGCAGGATCTAGCCCCTCCGGCGTTTGAGGAGCGGGGTCTGGGGCGGAGCCCCAGTTCGGGAAGGGGCGCCCGCGCGCGGAGCGCGCTAATGGATGCAGTGGGGCGCACCGCGAGGGCTA
Source organism: Streptomyces sp. NPDC059003 (assembly GCF_042740445.1). Taxonomy (NCBI): domain Bacteria; kingdom Bacillati; phylum Actinomycetota; class Actinomycetes; order Kitasatosporales; family Streptomycetaceae; genus Streptomyces; species Streptomyces sp. NPDC059003. The sequence continues at coordinate 29,554 of NZ_JBHYJH010000109.1, forward strand.
CCGCCCCCGGAACCGCCGCCGCTCCCCCCGCCCCGGCTGCGGCGCCGAGTCGGCGAGCCGCACCACCGGGTCGTCGACCCCCTCCCGCCCCGCCACCACCGGCTTGACGGCCCGCGCGTCCTTCGCCCGGTACTGCGCCGCGTCCGCAAGCCGGAACAACCGCCGGGCGGACCGCACCGCCCCGATCGGATCCCCGGTCGAGGCGACACCGCAGGCGACCCCGTCACCGAGCTCCAACTCCCCCGCCCGCACGCACAGTTCATCGGCGACCCGCACCACCTCGTCCGACGAGGGCCCCACCGAGAGCAGACAGAACTCGTCCCCACCGAGCCGCGCGGCCAGCGCACCCGGCAGCATCGCGCCGCACAGCGAGAGCAGCGACCCGAACCGTTCGAGGAGCCGGTCGCCCACGGCGTGCCCGTGCAGGTCGTTGACCTGCTTCAGTCCGTTCACGTCGCACATGACGAGGCTCACCACCACACCCTCGGCGCGGTGCCGCCGCACGGCCTCGTCGAGCCGCACGTCGACCGCGCGCCGGTTGGCGAGCCCCGTCAGGGCGTCCGTGAAGGCGAGGCGGCGGGCCTCCTCCAGGCGCTCGGTCTGGGCGATGCCGGCGGCCACCACGGCGGCGAGCACGGTCGCGAAGTCGGCGTCGGCCCGGTCGAAGACCGGCTCGCCCACGGGCCGCGCCACATACAGCTCGCCCCAGACGCGGCCGCGCAGCACGACCGGCGCGACCACGCAGCAGCCGCGGCCGCGCCTGCGCAGCGCGGCGACCCGCTGGTGGCAGTACCCGGCACGCTCACCGCCCTCGCCCGACGCCCCGCCCGGCCCCTGGGCCGTCTCCACCCAGGCGCGCGGCTCACGGCCGCCCGCCCACCGCTCGTGCAGAAACTCCGTGATCTCCGGGAACTGGTGCACGGGATACGCCTCGTCCTCGGGGAACTCCTCCTCCCCGGGGGCCCGGTCACCCACGTTCGCGAGCACCCGCAGCCGCCCCCGCTCGCGCTCCCACACCGACAGTGCGGCGAAGCTCCCGCCGAGGGCCCGCCGCGCTCCCCGCGCCGCCGCCCGCCAGGAGTCACGCGGGGTGAGCGCGGCGGCCATCCCCTGCGCCAGCCCCGCGACATCCCGCAGCCGCACGTCCTCGCCCATTGCTCTAGGTTACGGACATTTCACGCATATGGAGAAGGCGGGCCGAGCCCCTCGCCCTCAGCGGGCCGCCGCGTCCGCCGTGCCCTACTCCCCGGGCCACTCCGGCTTGCGCTTCTCGTTGAAGGCCGCGACGCCCTCCGCGCGGTCCCCCGAGAACGCCACCGAGCGCCATGCCGCGTCCTCCACCTCCAGGCCCGCGCGCAGGTCGAGGCCGTGACCGAGGCGCAGGGCGCGCTTGGCCGCGCGCAGGCCGACGGGCGAGTTCGCCGCCATGCGGGCGGCGAGCGCCAGGGCCTCGTCCCGGTCCTCGCCCTCCCCCGCCACCAGGTCGACGAGCCCCAACTCCTTCGCCTCCGCGGCCTCCACGCGCCGCGCCGAGAAGATCAGCTCGGCGGCGCGCGCGGCCCCCACGCGCCGCGGAAGCAGCTGCGTACCGCCGCCGCCCGGGATCACGCCCACGGAGACCTCAGGCAGCCCCACGACCGCCGTCGGGTCGGCCACGATGACGTCGCAGGAGAGCGCGAGCTCGAAGCCGCCGCCCAGCGCGTAGCCGTGCACGGCGGCGATCGTCGGCATCGGCAGGTCCAGTACGCCCGTGTACGCGGCCCGCGTCACCGGGCGCTGCCGCACCAACTCCGCGTCGGTGAAGGAGTTCCGCTCCTTCAGGTCGGCGCCGACGCAGAAGGCTCGCTCGTGCGTCGAGGTCAGGACCACGACGCGTACGCCGGGGTCCGCCGCGAGGGCGGCGCAGGCCTCGCTGATGGAGCGGGCCATGGCGCTGGACACGGCGTTCATGGCCTTGGGCCGGTCCAGTGCGAGTTCCGCCACGTGGCCGTGGGGGCGCACCCCCACGAAGTCCCCGAACCGTCGTTCGCCCATGTCCCCTCCAGCTGGTGGTTAACGATCGTTACGCCGCGATCATGTCAGCCCCGCCGCCCACGCGGTACCCGGCGGCGCATGGGGTGGGCGGGCGCGGTAACTCCCGCCGCGAAGCGGCGGGCCGGAGGCGCATCCGACCCGGGTGCGGGCCGGTGGGGGGTTTCCGCCGCTACCGCGGCGGGTTGTTTCCCACCCGCCCGCCCGTTTCTGCCCTCCCAGGGGGTGGACGCCCCCGGCGAGGGCTGGCCGCCGTCGGCGGCTGCGGGTGGGGCGGCGTCAGGGGTAGGAGGGGTTCACCCCTGCCTAGGGCGCACCGCCAGTGAGGGTGGGAGTGAGCTGCGGCACACCTGCCGTAAAGTTGGCGCCGGTCGATATCTGACCGCGGCAGATCGGAAGGGCAGCAGGCGTGACCGTCGACGACACCGGCTCCGGCCAGGGCGCACACCCCGCCCCCGACGGTGAAAACCGCGCCGCAGAACCGACACCCACCCCGTCCGACAAGCCGGACGACCCCAATACGGGCGATACCGGCGATACGGGTGATACGGGTGACGACAAGGACCCCCTGGCCCTCCGTCTCGAACAGCTCATCCTGGGCGCCGACCGCCGCTACACCCCCTTCCAGGCGGCCCGCAGCGCGGGCGTCTCCATGGAGCTGGCCTCCCGTTTCTGGCGGGCCATGGGCTTTCCCGACATCGGCCAGGCCAAGGCCCTCACCGAGGCCGACGTACTCGCGCTCCGCCGCCTCGCGGGCCTGGTCGAGGCGGGCCTGCTGAGCGAGGCGATGGCGGTACAGGTGGCGCGTTCGACGGGCCAGACCACGGCGCGGCTCGCCGAGTGGCAGATCGACTCCTTCCTGGAGGGCCTCACCGAACCGCCCGAGCCGGGCATGACCCGTACCGAGGTGACGTACCCGCTCGTCGAACTGCTCCTGCCGGAGCTCGAGGAGTTCCTCGTGTACGTGTGGCGGCGGCAGCTCGCCGCGGCCACCGGGCGCGTGGTGCAGGCTGCGGACGACGAGGAGATGGTCGACCGGCGCCTCGCCGTGGGCTTCGCCGACCTCGTCGGCTTCACGCGCCTGACGCGGCGCCTGGAGGAGGAGGAACTGGGCGAGCTGGTCGAGGCGTTCGAGACGACCGCCGCGGACCTGGTGGCCGCCCACGGGGGGCGGCTCATCAAGACGCTGGGCGACGAGGTCCTGTACGCGGCCGACGACGCCGGCATCGCGGCGGAGATCGCGCTGCGGCTCATCGAGACCATGTCCAACGACGAGACCATGCCCGAACTGCGGGTCGGCATCGCCTTCGGCACGGTGACCACGCGGATGGGCGACGTCTTCGGTACGACGGTGAACCTCGCCAGCAGGCTCACCTCGATAGCGCCACGGGACGCCGTCCTCGTCGACGGGGCGCTCGCGGAGGAGCTCACGCGGACCGGGGACGCGCCCGCCTCCGAGACGGAGGCCGCGGCTCTCGCGGAACGCGCCGAGAAGGAGGGCGAGGAGCCGCCGTCGTACCGCTTCGCGCTCCAGCCGATGTGGCAGCGACCGGTACGAGGGCTCGGCGTCGTGGAGCCCTGGCTCCTCACCCGCCGCTGACTGGCGCGGCCGCCTCAAGCAGCCCTCCTACCGCCCCCGCCCCTGTCTGCACGTCCCGCCGCTACCGCGGCGGCGACTCCCCGCCCACCCACCCACTACCAACCGTCCCGGCGGCACCCGCCGACGGCGGCCAACCCCCACCGGGGGCGCCCACCCCCTGGGAGGGCAGAAACGGGCGGGCGGGTGGGAAACAAACCGCC